>JACZXN010000002.1 GCA_022571575.1 Chloroflexota bacterium
TAGTATTGAATTTGACGGTGATGCTCCCGCCCACCGGTACGGCAGTCATACCGTTACTTGGACCGGTGCCAGTCACGGTGATGGTGTATTGAGCGATCGCTCTTGCCTTGGTAGGCGAGACCGCTATGCTGCTCGTGACGCCTACCGTTGGCACACCGAGCACCTTTGCGTTGACCGGCGAAACCGTGCCGGTCGGCGTCGTAAAGCCCGCGCCCGCGGGCTTGGCCGTAAACATGCCCAGGGCAAACATCGTCGCGATGACGCCGATGGCCATGAGCAGTGCGAGCCCAAAAGATGTTCCGATTTTAGTGTTCATCTACTCCTATCTCCTTGTTCTGTGTGCCTGAAGCGAAGAGTACTTCTGTGATCCTTTCCTTTTGGACTTCGCTTGCGTTCACTTAGGTTATTGATCTACGAGTCCTCCGGGCGAATCGAGCCTCTAGTCACATATATAACCCCCGCGGAGGTCTGGGTACGTTAGAGGGATCGAGATCCGGGGAAACAAAAATAAGGCCACAAAAGGACATGATTACCCCTCGCCTCCTAGTTAAATAGATAGACTGAGCTAAATTCTCTCATATTTAGCACTATCGACTTTCGCTTGTCAAGGCACCTAAAACGGCTCTAATCAGCAAAAATCGCCCCGTGGGTTTAACCATAGGGCGGTCGACCGAGAGAGTTTTTAAGGCGGGACCCAGATTGATCGATTTCCGTGCCAATCGTTCGCGCGGTGTCCATTGTGAGAGGGATGTTGGGAAAGCGCAAGCCGTATGACGGGGCAATTCCCATCAATATCCACCGTGGTTCAAGGACCGCCAGACATCGACGCCATAGGTGGCGGTCATTTAGACGTCTTTATTCAGGTTGGCAAGGAATTCTTCGTTGTTGTCCGACTTGGCCAGCCGCTCCAACACCCGCTCGGTGGCGTTGACCGAACCGTCGTTGGAGATGAGGCTGATCATGCGGCGCAGCAGTACGATCTGCTTCAGCGTGTCTTCGCTGAAGAGCAGTTCCTCGCGGCGGGTGCCGCTCCGGATGATGTCGATGGCCGGGAAGTAACGGCGCTCGGCCAATTTCCGGTCCAGGTGCAGCTCCATGTTCCCGGTGCCCTTGAACTCCTCGTAGATCACCTCGTCCATGCGGCTGCCGGTGTCGATCAAGCAGGTGGCGATGATGGTGAGACTGCCGCCCTCCTCGATATTGCGGGCGCCGCCGAAGAATTTCTTGGGCGGGTAGAGGGCCGCCGGGTCGATGCCGCCGGAGAGGGTCCGTCCACTGGAGGGCACGGCCAGGTTGTAGGCCCGGGTGAGGCGGGTGATGCTGTCCAGCAGGATGATGACGTCCTGCCCCATCTCCACCAGCCGTTTGGCCCGTTCCAGGCAGAGCTCCGCGACCCGGCACTGTTCTTCGACCGACTCGTCGAAGGTGGATGCGAAGACGTCGCCGTTCACCGCCCGGCGCATGTCGGTCACTTCCTCGGGGCGCTCGCCGATGAGGGCCACCATCAACGTGGCCTCCGGGCAGTTCTCCTGAACGCCGTGGGCGATCTGTTTCAGCATGGTGGTCTTGCCCGCCTTGGGCGGCGAGACGATCAGACCCCGCTGGCCCAGGCCGATGGGCGCGAACAGGTCCACCATCCTGGTGGACAGTTCGGAACCGGAGGTTTCCAGGATGACCTGTTTCTCGGGGAAGATGGGGGTCATATGCTCGAAGGTCGGGCGGTAGCGGCTCTGGACCTGGTCGGTCTCCATCCCGTTGATCAGCTCGACCCGCACCAGTCCGAAGTAGCGTTCTCCCTCTTTGGGCGGCCGGACCTGTCCGGTGACGGTGTCGCCGGTCCGCAGGTTGAACCGCCGGATCTGGGACTGGGAGATGTAGACGTCCCCCGATGCCCGGTAGGTGTTGAGCTGGCGAAGGAAGCCGTAACCCTCGTCCATGATCTCCAGAATGCCGGTGGAGACCAGGGCCTGCCGGGCGGAGACCACCTGATACAGCCGGCTGAGTAGGTCTTCTTTATGCAGGTTTGCCAGAGCGGTGGTGTCGTTCAATCCGACATCGCTGGCCAGGCCCAACAGTTCTTCTTTGGACTTGGCCCCCAACTCCGACACATCAAGCGTTCGTTGAGTGGTCGCCATGTTCACCTCTTACAGGGTCTCTAAATCATCGGCCCGACTGTGGCCGGCCGTCGGCCCAACAGGGGCGGCTTTCCCGGTGTTACGGAAGAGCAGCCTTGGGGAAGGGCCGCGGTTGTGCGGTGGATCGTCAAATAATGGACTGGCTGATTCTTTCGCTGAACTCTCCGGCCATGGGCTAAGAGTTGCCCGGTTTCTCCCAGTCCGCCTTGAACCGGGCAACGCCCGAGTCGGTCAATGGGTGCTGGGCCATCTGGACCAGCGTCTTATAAGGAACGGTGGCGATGTGCGCCCCGGCCTGCGCCGCCAAGGTGCAGTGCAGGGGGTGGCGGATGCTGGCCGCCAACACCTTGGTTTCAATCTTGTATTGTTCGTACACGGATACGATGTCTCTGATCAGGTCGATGCCCTCGAGACCGATGTCGTCCAGGCGTCCGATGAACGGGCTAACCGCCGTGGACCCCGCCTGGGCGCCCAGGATGGCCTGATTCACCGAGAAGCACAGCGTCTGATTTATCTTGATCCCTTCACTGGAGAGTATGGAGATCGCCTCAAAGCCGTCGATGGTGCTGGGAATCTTCACCCAGGGATTGGGTATCCAGCCGGCGATGTCCCGGCCTTCGGCCACCATCCCTTGGACGTCCAGAGATATCACCTCCACTGAGATGGGTCCATCCACGATGTCGGCGATCTCGCGCACGGCCGCTTTATAACTCTCCGTGCTTCCTATGCCTTCAGCGGACGCCAGCGAGGGGTTGGTGGTGACACCGCTGATCACCCCCAGCCGGGCGCCGTTTCGGATCTCCTGAATGTTCGCTGTATCCAAGAAGAGCTGCACGTCTTCACCGCCCTTGCAATTTATCGTTCGGAGTCCCCTTATCATAGGTGATGGGGGAAACCGGACCGGTTGCCAGATTGGTTGATCGGGGCTGTAACATTTGATTAAGAAGACTGATGCATCGGGTTGGGGGAGCTAATTGGTGGACATGTCCAGCGGCAGGGGCCTTTGGACACCCTCCCGGATGGTCTTTTTGGCGGCCCCGATGAACTGGCTGAACAATGGGTGGGGCCGGTTGGGCCGGGACTTGAACTCGGGGTGGTATTGGGTGCCGACCATGAACGGATGGTCTCTCACCTCACCAGTCTCGACCAAGTTGCCGTCGGGAGACAGCCCGCCGACGATGAGCCCCGAACTTTCCAGCGATTCCCGGTAGGCGTTGTTAAGCTCGAAACGGTGACGGTGCCGCTCCATGATGGTGGCCGTCCCGTAGGCGGCGCTGGTCCAGGTACCGGCCTGGGGATTGCAGGGATAATCTCCCAACCGCATGGTGCCTCCCTTGCTGGAGACATCCTCTTGGTCGTGCATTATGTGCACCACCGGGTTTGCGGTATCCGGGGCCAGCTCCGAGGAGTTGGCGTCCTTCATTCCCAGGATATTTCTGGCCCACTCAATGACCATCACCTGTAGACCCAGGCAGAGGCCCAAGTATGGGACCCGGTGTTCTCTGGCGTAGCGGGCGGTCTCAATCATGCCCTCAACGCCCCGGGGACCGAACCCCCCCGGCACCACGATGCCGCAGGCGCCGGCCAGAAGGTCGTCCGGCCCGAAGCGCTCGATATCCTCGGAATGGACCCAATGTAGATCGATGTTTCTGGCATGATCCAGACCGGCGTGCCGCAGGGCCTCCCGGACCGAGATATAGGAATCGGGGTATTCGACGTACTTTCCGACCAGGGCGATGGACAGGCTCTCTTTGGGTTCGTTCATCCGGTCGACCATCGCCGACCAATCGGCCATGTCCCGGGGGTGGCCGGAAAGGCCGAGGGAGTCCAGGACGATGTCTCCCAAGCCCGCGTCCTCGAGCATCAGGGGAACTTCATATACGTTGTCGACGGTGAGCAAGGGAATCACGGCATTCAGGGGGACATCGCAGAAGGCGGCGATCTTCTCGCAGATGGACTGCGACACCGGATGGTCGCTTCTGCAAAGAATGGCGTCAGGCTGGATCCCTATGGAACGTAGTTCTTTCACACTGTGTTGCGTCGGTTTGGTCTTCAGTTCCTGTGCCGCTGTTATATAGGGAAGCAAGGTGAGGTGGATGTAGAAGACATTGTCCCGCCCCACATCGTTCCTCATCTGCCGAATGGCCTCCAAGAAGGGCAGGCCCTCGATGTCGCCGACCGTCCCGCCGACCTCCGTGATGATCACATCGGCCCCCGATTCGGCGGCCAGAGCAAGCACCCGGTCTTTGATGGCGTTGGTGACGTGGGGCACGGTCTGAATGGTGCCACCAAGGAAGTCGCCGCGGCGCTCTTTGGCTATAAGGTTGAGATAGACTTCTCCGGCGGTGAGATTGGAGGTCCGGGTAAGTTCGACGTCGATGAATCTTTCGTAGTGCCCCAGGTCCAGGTCAGTCTCGCCGCCGTCTTGGGTCACGAAGACTTCGCCGTGCTGATAGGGGGACATGGTGCCGGGATCGACATTGAGGTAGGGGTCCAGCTTGATTACGGAGACGGATATTCCTCGGCTCTTCAGGATGCGTCCGATGGATGCGACGCTGATCCCTTTGCCTAGCGAGCTGACAACTCCCCCGGTTACGAAGATAAACTTTGTCGGCATTTGCCTACGCAAAAAAGGTGATGGGGAGGATACCTGATCTGATGATCAATCGACCAAACCGCTGTCCTATTGGACATACCACTGGATAAAGTGGCAGCAGGGTCTTTAGAGAAAACGCCAAAAGGAAAACGCGGATGTTTGCCGGATGTTTGCGGAGATTCCAACAACAATTATAAGAGCCATTTTTCCAAAGTGTCAAGCTTGGAGGCGTCTGATTCCAATATGGTCCGAATCCATGGACCAGCCGGAAATGCGGCGCGAGCCCTGTTGCAAGCCCTGTTCGATGATCGGCGGTCAGACGGGCGGCAATTGTTCCAGATAGTCGGCGTCATACTCGGCGATCCAACCCAGTTCCACCTGTTCATCCAAGGGGACCGAGCCGGGCGCTCCGCCGCCCTCCGGCGTGGTGCCGATGGTCCACTCGTCCGCAAACGTCTTCAGCCGGGACGGGTCGATCCCCAGCAACTCTCCGAGGACGTAATCGTTGGCCTCGCCGAGCCGGGGCGCCGGGCCCCTTATCCCGGCTTCGCTTTTGGAAAACCTCCAGCCCCGCCCCACGTATCCCTTGGGCCTCAGGCCGACCTCCGGGGGGTTGTGCACGGTCTCGAAGAACCCCCGGGCCAGGTACTGGGGATCGGTCAACGCCTGTTTGGCCGTCAGCACCGCCCCGGCCGGCACTCCCGCCTCTTGGAGCGTGTCTGTGACCTGGTAGGAGGTGCGCTCAGATGTCCACGACGCGATCATCACGTCGAGTTCCTCCTGGTGTTGGCGGCGGTCGATGGGGTCGGAGAACCGCTGATCGGCGGCGAGCTCCGGCTTGCCCATGCCCCGGCAGAGCGCCAGCCAGTCGCTTTGGTCCCGCACCGCAATGGCCACCCATTGGTCGTGGCCCTGGCAGGGATAGACGCCGTGGGGCGACCAGACGGGATGGCGGTTGCCGATCCGCAGCGTCCGCCGGGAATTGAAGGCGAAGTCCAGCACGCCCGTGCCGATCACCGTGGTCCCCGTCTGATACATCGCCAGGTCTATCCATTGGCCCTGGCCGGTGCGGGCCCGCCGCAGCAATGCCGCCATCAGAGCGCCCAGGGCCGTCCAGGTGGCCAGGAAATCGGAATATGAGTTGCCCATCTTGTTGGGGACCTGCCCCTCGGCCAGGCGGCCGTCCGGCCCTTCCTCCAGGTACCCCATGAAGGCCCCGGTGCCGTGGGTCGGCTCCAGGGCCGACGCCATGGCCCCAAAGCTGCTCCAGGGCCCGCTGTGCCCGTAGCCGGTGTTGGAGACCATGATCAGGTCGGGCCTATGGACCCGGAGACTCTCATAGTCCAACCCGAACCGGGCCATCACCCGGGGGGTGAAGTTCTCCAAGACCACATCGCAGACCCGGACCAGGTCTTTGATGATCGCCTGAGACTCGCCGGACCGGAGGTCCAGGGTCAAACTCCGCTTGCCCCGGTTGAGCATCTGGAAAGTACCGCCCTGCTCCCACCAGAGCTCGCCGGGCTGGTTGTCGGGAAACGGCCCCGTTATGGTCCGGGTGGTGTCCATGAACTGGGCTTGGCAGGTGTCGATCTTGATGACCTCGGCGCCCAGGTCCGCCAGGTTCGCTCCGGCGAAGGGCATGGCGAAGACCCGGCTCAGGTCCAGTACCCGGATATTTCTCAATGGCGCCTGGGGCATGAGCTTTACTGCTCTCCTATCTGTATCTGGGATTGGGCGGTCAACTAGATGATTCCGTGCTGGCGGAGAGACACCAGGTCTTCCGGCGAATAACCCAATCCTTGGCCGAAGATCTCCGAGTTGTGCTGGCCCAAGAGCGGGGCTGGTTGCGACCCGGTGATGGTTTCTCCGGGCAGCCGGACAGCCATGCCCGGATACCGGGCCCGGCCAACCACGGGATGGTCCACATCGACGAAGAAGTCCCTGGCTTGGAGGTGGGGGCAGTTGGCCAAGTCTCCGGCGTCCTGGGCCATGCCGAACACCAGCCGGCGCTCGCCGGAGGCCAGAAAAAGGGGCATCCGGTCCCATTGGGCCAACCCCTTGATCAACAATTCCTTCAACTCTTCTCCGTGGGCGACCCGGCCCGCGCCGGTGGCGAATTTCTCGTCCTGCAATTCCTCCAGCCCGATCAGACTGGCGATGGTCGACCAGGGTTGGGAGCCCTGCACCGAAGGGGCTACGTAACCGTCGCGGGCGGGCACCAGTTCTTCAAAACCGGCGCCGCGGACCGGACGCCGCCCTTTCACCGCGCCCATGTAGTTGTAGTAGGGCAGGGGCTGCACCAGGTGGGCGCCCAGACATTCGGCGGCCGAGACATCGACGTGCTGGCCTTCGCCGGAGGAGAGGCGGGCAAACAGGGCCACCTGGGTCGCGGCGGCGGCGTTGGCTCCAGCCACGTAGAAGGACTGGTCGAGGACGCTGCGCAGGGGCTCTTTGTCCGAATCCCCCGAGTGGTACATGAGCCCGCTCAGGGCATAGGTTACGATGTCGGTGGCCTGAAAGTCCCGGTAGGGCCCGGTCTGGCCGAAGGGCGTGATGGACGTCACCACCAACTGGGGGTTCACGGCGGAAAGGGACTGGTAGTCCAGGCCCATCTCCCTGGCCTGGGCCGGCGGATTGTTATCCACCAGGACATCGGCGTCCGCCAACAACCGGTCCAGAAGTTTGCGCCCGGTGGCGCTGGAAGGGTCCAGGGTAACGCCCTTCTTGTTGGTGTTCAGGTAGAGGAAGGTCAGGCTCTTTTCCGGATCGGGGTCGTCGCCGGCAAAGGGGCCCATGCGGCGGGCGGCGTCACCGTAACCCGGAGGTTCCACCTTGATCACCTCCGCCCCGTAGTCCGCCAGTATCTTGGCGCACCAGGGTCCGGATATCCCGGAGCCCAGGTCCAGTACACGGATCCCGGTCAGGAGTCCGGCGGGCATCAGTCTTCCAGTTCCCAGATCAGAGGCAGGCTCTGGCCTTTCTTGGGCAGCACCACCGTGCCTCTACCGGTGGCGGTCTGCTCTCCCCGGCTGTTGGTCAGCCTGACGTCGCAGTCCACGTGGCCGTAGCCGCCTACCTCGCGGACGGCGGTGACGGTTCCCGTGGCGGTGATCACGTCACCGGGATAGTCCATCCCCCGGTGTTCCACATAGAACCGTTTGAACCAGCCTTCCTGGCCGGCGAACTTGATCATCAACTGCCCCAGGTACTGGTTCTTCAAAGACCCGTTCACCACCACGTTGGCCAGGCCCTGATGGACCTGGGCGAAGGGCAGGTCCCAATGGATGCGGGCGTAATTTCCGTTGGCGGCCGCCCACCGCACCAGATGGGTGGTGGTCAGCGGTCCTTTGACCACCGGCTCCAATTCCAGGCCCACGGACACATCTTCAAAATGCCTTTGGGCCCCTGTTTCATGGACGGCCCGGGGAACGGTGTGGTCTGACGCCGGCGGGGAGATCACCACCGCCTCCAGGCCTTTTCCGGCATCGGCAGCCGCATTGATCTCGTCGCCGGTTGGCCGGCCCCGGTGGATGCTCACCCGGTCGGCCACGCTGATGGCGTCCCCATGCTGATTGGTCTGGGTCTCCCGGCGGACCACGAAGACCAACGGGCCAGACCGGCCCTGCTTCTCGAAGATGTCCACGATGCGGAATTGGCGGGTGACCCAATCCCCAACGTAGGCCGGGCGTAGAAATTGCCAGTCGCTGCCGCCGTTCAACCCGTAGCTGTTGAAGGGCAGCGGCACATCGAAGTGGGACTCCTGCCCGGCGCCGAAATAGCCGATGGACGGAGCGATGTCTTTCCAGGTCGCCAGGGGCGGACAGAGCAGCCCTTTGAACCGGCTGGCTTGGGCCTGGACCGGGTCGATGTAAAGGGGGTTGGGGTCCTCAGTGGCATCGGCCAGGTCGTAGGCCATCTCGTCGCTGAGTGGGAACCGGTTCTTCTCAGGCGCGGTCTCTCTGCCGATCAGAGCGCGGACCTCCGGGGTTATCAATGTATCTGCCATGCAACGTGCTCCCGGTGTGATTGCCAAAGATGATTGCCAATTAGGCCGTTTGCCAGATAGCGGCAGGCGTGCGCCGAATGCAGTTTAGCATACCCCGGATGCGGCGCCCGCCGGGGCATCGGGTGTATCATGTGGGCCTGCGGGAACACCTGCCGGGCCTGAAATTCCCGGTTGGCCGATTGGAGAAGAATGGATGACTCTGAACGAGTTTATCGAAGACGCCTTTAACACGGAGCAGCAGTATCTGATGGACGCCCTGGGGGACCTGACCCCAGAAGAATTGATGTGGCGCGCCGGCCCGGAGGCAAACCCCATCGGCTGGATCCTATGGCACATGACCAGGGTGGAAGACATGTGGTTCCAGTTCTTCATTCAGCGGCAGACGGAGATATGGGAACGGGACGGCTGGAACGAGAAATTCGGTCTGCCCACCAGGGACAATGGCTTCGACCACACACCGGAACAGGTGGCCAACTTCCCGGCCTATGACCTGTCCGAGATGCTGAAGTACGGGGAAGCGGTGCGGTCTGGCACGTTGAGCTACCTGAGAACCGTCACCGCGGAGCAGATGGACGAGGTCCCGCGGGAGGCCCGGCCGGAGATGTCGGTGGGTAGGATATTCAGGCAGGTTGTCGGCGAGGTCTACCAGCATCAGGGCCACATCGCCTACCTGAAGGGGCTGGCCCGGGCCGGAAAGTCATAACGGGGCCCCCCGTTTCTTAGGAGTTTTCTGATCCGGCGGGTTCCAATCCAATGGCCGGGCAGGGTTCCTTGACATGGGAAACCCCTGCGCGTAGCTTGATAATCCAGGTACCGGGGGCCCGAGATTAATTTGCCCCACGGTCGATCTCCGAACCACACCCTTGGCGCTAGAATAGCGATTTGAAAACAGCGGCCGGCATCTTCCGACGTTTCTTTCTCCAGCCAAAACTCAGGCTTGTTCTGGGCTTGACGGTCGGCGCAGCCATCGGTTTCGCCATGGTCCGGGATGTCGAGTGGGGATCCCTCTCCACGACCTTCCGCGATTTTCCCATTGGTTACGCACTGCTTTCCCTGGCGGTGTTCTCCGTGGCCACCGCCCTGCGCGCCTACCGCTGGCAGGTGTTGTTCATCGGCGACAAGGTTTCGTGGCGCCGTCTTCTGTTGGTGCAGAACGTGGGCATCGGCCTGAACAGCGTCTCCCCCTTACGAATCATCAGCGAGGCCACCCAATTCCTCATGCTCACCCTGCGTTACCGGGTGCGCGGTGAAGTGGTGGCGGCGACTCTCGGAGTGCAGCGGGTCTTGGATTTCGTTATCGCGGCCATCTTGCTGGGCGTGGGACTGATGGTCCTGCCCAGTCTGCAGGGCTTCGCCCCCTACGTCATCGGCGCCGCCCTGGTGGCGGTGGTCAGCGTGCTGGCGATCCCTGCGGTGATCTGGATCGGGTCCCGGCCCGGCCTGACCCACCTGCAATTGCTGGCATCGACTTCTTCGTCGCTCCGGGGGCTGGTCCGGGCGTGGGTGAGACTTGCCTGGTCGTTCCTCCTGACACTGGGATATTGGATCTTGCTGGGGCTTTCAGCCTGGGTCTTGGCCCATGGGATGGATATCGACATATCCCTGTTGGTGGCCACGCTGCTGGTGATTGGCACCCTCACCTTCGTAGCTCTCGTCCCGTCTCTGCCCGCCTCCGTGGGCACCTTCGAGTTTGCGGTCTTCTACCTGCTCACCACCATCGGCGTGGGGGACGGCGAGGCGCTGGGATTCGCTCTGGTGATCCATGCGATCCTATTCATGCCACCGATCCTGATCGCCATGATGGTCTTCGCAACCTGGGCCATCACGGGCCGTAGAAAGCCGGCGTCCGTCACTCCCGACCCTCTGACCGTCGACCATCTGCCGGCTCAACCGCCCCTGGACTGAACCCCTTCCCCGGTTCATCTTCAACACACCACGTACGGCCCATTTTCACCGTACCGCGCATCAGCCCCTTCGAGGACCGGCCACAACACCCGCTTATAATCGGGTGTTAGTCCCGTTGGATTTACGCGGGAATACCAATCAGCTTCCGGGCCCTCCATGGCCCAGGGCGGATGTGCCAGACCGGGATGGTGGGACCATGGAGCTATTCTCAGCAAAACGGCTATTGATAATCGGAGCGGCCCTGTTGGTCATGGGCTGCTCGGCTTCAGGTGTTGCTCCTTCTCCCGGAGCACCCAACACCGATGGCAAGACCGATGGAGTGCCTGTGCCGGCCCCCACCGCAGTGGTCGCCCCCGCTCCCTCTGGGTCTTCCGGCGGCGCGCTCACGGTAGCCGCCGCGGCTGTGATTCCCCACCGGGACGTCCATCAGGAGGTCCAGGAGACCCTGACGGCGCTGGGGCCCGGATTAGCCTACAGCCGGTTGTTGCGGCTCCGCTCCGGACAGGGGTCCAACCAGCCCAACCTGCTGTTGGAGTGCGATCTTTGCCAGAGTTGGGAACTGACCGACGACCTGGCCTACGTGTTCAAACTGCGGCCCGGCGTTCTCTGGCAGAACATAGCGCCGGTCAACGGCAGAGCACTCACGGCCCAGGACATAGTGTTCAGCTTCAACCGTCTCAAGACCCCCGGCTGGCCCAACGCCCCGCTGCTGGCCTCGATAGGGGATTCCGTGGCCCTGGACGACCTGACCCTGCGGGTTGAACTCTCTCTTGAAGACGCCGACGCCCTCCTCGCCCTGGCCGACGGACATGCCAAGATAGTGGCCCCGGAAGTGGTGGCCATGTACGGCGACTTGAAGGACAGTCCGGTCATCGGCACCGGGCCCTGGGTCTGGCAGGAGACCGGGCCGCAAGGCTCCGGCCCGGATCAAGGGATGGAATTCCTGCGGAACCCCAACTACTTCGAAGACGGCCTGCCCTTCCTCGACCAGTTGAACGTCGTCGTCATGCGTGCCGCCCTTTTCTCCAACCCAGCCGGACCGGCCGAGCCGGACCGAGTGGCGGCTTTTCAGGCGGGTCTGATCGACGTTCTTTCCGTCGGTCCGGGTGAATGGGATATCGTCCAGAGAGGCGACGCCCGATTCCAATCGGTCGTCTCCCGCAGGTCAGGCGCCGGCGTGGTGCTGGCCATGAACTCCCAAACGCCAAGCCTGAGCGAGACCGCCGTGCGGCAGGCGGTGTTCCAGGCCATCGACCCCTGGGACTACCTGGCCACCGTCTGGTCCGGCCAGGGGTTCACCAGCGTGGGCATCCCGGTCCGGGAATCCGGTTGGCTGCTGGACCGGGCGGAGATGCGCCAGAACTACTTCGCCGACCCCGAAAAAGCCCGCCGGTTGCTGCTCGACTCCGGCCAGAGGCTGCCCATCGACATCGAGGTCACGGTGCGCATCGAACGGACCGGCGGCGAGAACCTGGCCTTGGAGCAAAGGCTGATCGCCGACCTGACCGCGGTGGGATTCAACCCGGAGCTGCGGCGTATGAACCCGGTGCAGTTCAACGACCTGGTCATGGGCCCGGCCCGGGAATTCCAATTGGCGGTGGGGGCGGCGCCGCCGACCTCAACCACCAACACCTACCTGTTCGGGCTGTTGCATAGCCAGGGGCAGTGGAACTTGGCCGGGCATGACGATACGCGGTTGGACTCGATGATCGAAGCACAGGCGGCCGAATTCGACGACCGGATACGGCGGGAGCAGTTGGTGGAGATTCAACGCCGGGTGTTGGACCAGGCCTACCTGTTCAGCCCGGTGACCTCCGCCTCCCGGTGGGTGTTCAACAGCGCTCTGAGGGGGTTCGAGCCCAACACGGCCCTCTCCGAATACAACTTCTGGTCGAGGACCTGGCTGGACCGATAGTGGGTGCTGGCTGGCGAGTCTTGGCTAAGGAGTTTTGGCCCGGTAGGCTTTGATGCCCTCTTCCAGGGCGGTCAGCGGCAGCAGGGCGCACTTGATCCGCACCGGGTATTTGCGCACCACCTGAAGGGCCAGCAGGTCGCCAAGTCCCTCCACATCCTCTCCGGCCCCGGACCTCATCGAGACCCGGAATCGCTCCCCCAACTCCGCCACTTCGCCCAGAGACTTGCCCAGCAGCAGGCCGGACAGCATGGAGGTGGCGGCCTGGATTATGGAGCAACCCTCGGAGCGGGCGCTCACGCCGCAGACCCTGTCCTGGCCGTCCAACTTAAGTTGCAGGATGGCCCGGTCGCCGCAGAAGGGGTTGAACTCTTCAGCCTCCACATCCGCATCGTCAAGGGGCGCACGGTTGCGGGGGTTGCGGTAGTGGTCCATGACCAATTCGCCGTAAAGGCCGTCCAAAGGGACGTCGGGCTGTTGTGGCATTTACTGATCGGCCGTTGGAAAGAATCGTGTCTAGTCATAGACCCAGATGGACCTGACGCTCGACGCAACGCCCCCATCCTAACCTTCCCCCTTGCGAGGGGGAAGGGACTTTAGCCATTCATCAGCTTCGACTAGATGTTGTACTAGCGTAGCATAAGCCGTCAGAAGGACAACGTTGCGTGGAAGGCGGAAGGGGCACGAACAAAACAAACAACCACTGGATAGAGAAAACCGATGAAACCGCGGCTGCGCCGCTATTCGGTGGTTACTTCGTTGGCTTCGCCGGCCAGGGCGGCCTTCATGGTGTGCCAGGCCAAGACAGCGCACTTGATGCGCGTGGGGTACTCGTTGATGCCGGAGAGCGTTTCCAGGTCGCCCAGGGTATCGTAGTCCAATTCGCCGCCGGGCTGGGTGACCATGTGATGGAAGGCGTCGAAGATCTCCTGGGCCCGCTCAACACTCTGTCCCTTGATGCTCTGGGTCATCATGGAAGCCGAGGCCCGGGAGATGGCGCAGCCGGTGCCCTGGAATCCGACATCGTCGATGACCCCGTCGACAACCTTGAGATAGAGGGTGATCTGGTCGCCGCAAAGGGGATTGAACCCCTCGGAGGTCTGGTTCGCTTCCTCGACCTTCCGGAAATTCCGGGGCTTGCTGTTGTGCTCCAGGAGTATCTCCTGGTAGAGGTCGCTAAGTCCTGACATTAACTGAAGACCTCGAGTACCCGGTCGATGCCCTTGACCAGGGCGTCGATATCCTCTTTGGTGTTGTAGAAAGCCAGAGAGGCCCGGGCGGTGGCGGGTATCTGGAAGCGTTGCATCACCGGTTGGGCGCAGTGGTGCCCGGTGCGGATCGCGATGCCCTGTTCGTCCAGGATGGTCCCGATGTCGTGGGGGTGTGCCGCCTCCATGATGAAGGACAGAATGCCGGTCTTGTGAGGAGCCGTGCCGATCAGTTTTAATCCAGCGATGGACGACAGGGCCTGGGTGCCATACCGGAGCAATTCTTCTTCGTGAGCGGTGATCTGGTCGAAGCCCAGGTTGTTCACGTAGTCCACGGCCGCGCCAAGGGCGATGGCGCCGGCGATGTCGGGGGTGCCGGCCTCGAACTTGTAGGGAAGGTCGTTGTAGATGGTTTTCTCGAAGGTGACCGACTTGATCATGTCGCCTCCGCCCATGAAGGGCGGCATGGCCTCCAAGTACTCCTCTTTCCCGTAGAGTATCCCGATGCCCGTGGGGCCAAACAACTTGTGTCCCGAGAACACGTAGAAATCGCAGTCCAGTTCCTGCATGTCAACGGGCATGTGGGGTACGGCCTGGGCGCCGTCCAGCAGCACCGGAACGCCGTGGGCGTGGGCCATCCGGACGATCTGGGCCGCCGGTAGAATCGTGCCCAGGGCATTGGATACGTGGGTGATGGCGACCAGCTTGGTGCGGGGACCGAGCATCTTCTCGTACTCGTCCATGAGCAGTTCGCCGGTGTCGTCGATGGGCACCACGCGCAGGTTGGCGCCCTTCTCCTCGCAGACCATCTGCCAGGGGACGATGTTGGAGTGGTGCTCCATGTTGGAGACAATGATGTCGTCGCCGGGACCCACGTGCTGTCTGGCGTAGGAGTGGGCCACCAGATTGATGCCCTCGGTGGTGTTCCTGGTGAAGATGATCTCCCGGTCTTCACCGGCGTTGATGAACCGCCGTATCTTGGTCCGGGCGGCCTCGTAGTCCTCGGTGGCCTGTTGGCTCAGGGTATGGACGCCCCGGTGCACGTTGGAATTCTCGGTGGTGTAGTAGCGCACGATGGCGTCGATCACCGACTGGGGTTTCTGCGACGTGGCCCCGTTGTCCAAGTAGACCAGCGGATGGCCATTCACTTGCTGCTTCAATATCGGGAAATCGTCACGGACCTTATAGACGTCGAACGGCGCCGCCGTGGTGGCCCGGTCTCCCGTGGTCATTGGGCCCCCAACACGGCGAGGCCCTTATTTGGGATGGCCGCAGCGAAAATGGTGTCCAAGTACTCGCGCAGAGGCTGGACCCGCACGGTGTCGATAATCTCGCTGGCGAAGGCGTGAACCAGCATTCTGCTGGCGGTGTCCAGGTCCAGGCCCCGGCTACGCAGGTAGAACAGGGTGTCGGCGTCGATGTGGCCGGCGGTGGCGCCGTGGCTGCACTTCACGTCATCGGCATAAATCAGCAGGCTGGGCTTGCTGTCCGCCTCGGCCGACTTGGAGAGAATCAGGTTCTTGTCGGTCTGTTCCGCGTCGCTCTTCTGGGCGTCTCGGCGCACGATTACCTCGCCGCCGAACACCGCCCGGGACTTGCCGTCCAGGATGCCTTTGTAAATCAAACGGCTGGTGCAGTGGGGCTTCGCGTGGTCGATGCTGATGAGGTTGTCGATGTGCTGGTTATCGGCGGTGAGGTATAGTCCATTCAAAGTGCAGTAGGCCCCGGGGGCGTCCAGCAGCACCGAAAGGTCGTTCCGGGCCAGGGCCGTGCCCAAGATGAAGGACGAAGAACGGAAGTCGCTGTCTTTTCCTTGATTGACCCGGCTGGTGCCGACGTGGAACGCCTTTTCGCCCTCCAACAACAACCGGTAGTGATCCAGCCGCGCCCCCTCGCCCACTGAGATCTCGGTGACGGCGTTGGTGAAGTAGAGGGTATCTTTAGGGCCGGTGTAAGTCTCCACCACCGTGACGTCGGTATTGATTCCGGCGGCAATCAGAGTCCGGGGATGGGTCACTGTGGGGCCGGTGTCCTCAGTAGTGGAACCGGTTGTGATATAGGTGATCCGTACCAGAACCTTCTCCGCATGGCCGTCGGCCACGTGGACGTAGGCCCCGTCGTGGAGGAAGGCGGTGTTCAGTGCGGCGAACCCATCGTCATCCAGGGGCGCATAGCGCCCAACCTGGCTTTCCAGGCCGGAGCCGTTATGGGCGGCGGCGGCCATGCTGGCGGCGGTGACTCCGCCGGACCCGGCAGCGGACGACGCCGGACCGGAAGAAAGACCGGGGGCGAAGCGGCCGTCGAGAAAGACCAAGTCGTAGACCGCCGGGCCCTCCAATTGATAAGAGGGCGCCGAAGCATTCGCCCCGTTGGCCGGGGCCGGACCGAGTGGGAAAGTGAAGTCAATCCTGGCGATGGGCCCGACGTTGGTGTACTTCCAGCGTTCGTTGCCGCGCCGGGCGGTTGGGAAGCCGGTTTCGATGAACCTGGACCAGGCGCTGTCCCGCAGGTCCCGAAGCCAGGACGGCGCTCCGGCTCCTGGTCCCTGGGTCAGGGACTGGAAATCGGCAAAGTAGTGGGCGTATTTCGCAGGTGCGAGAGTCATGCGGTCTCGTTGTCGCCGGGGCCGCTACACGCCCGCATCGACGGCGTCTTTGATCCAGTCGTAGCCCCTTTCCTCCAGCTCTTGGGCCAGTTCAGGGCCGCCGGACCGTACGATCCTTCCGTCGAACAGCACGTGGACGTGATTGGGTATGATGTAGTTCAAGATGCGCTGGTAGTGGGTTACCAGAATGATGGCGTTCTCGGGCGAGCGCAGCCGGTTGATCCCTTCGGAGACGATGCGCAAGGCGTCGATGTCCAGGCCGGAGTCGGTCTCATCCAGCAGCGCCAGTTTGGGCTTCAGCACAGCCATCTGCAATATCTCGTTCCGTTTCTTCTCGCCGCCGGAGAACCCTTCGTTCACCGCCCTTTTGATCAGATCAGGGTCGATCTGGACCTCCTCGATCTTGGCCTTGAGCATCTGGTCGAACTCCCGGGCGCTCATCTCCTCTTCGCCGTTGTGGACCCGGCGGGCGTCCACTCCAGCCTTCAGGAATTGCCAGGCCCGGACGCCGGGTAGTTCCAGGGGGTACTGGAAGGCTAGGAACAAGCCCATGCGGGCCCTGATCTCCGGTTCCAGTTTCAGCAGGTCCTGGCCCTCGTACAACACCTGGCCGCCGGTGACCGTGTAGTCGGGGCGGCCGGCCAGCACATTGGCCAGGGTGCTCTTGCCGGAGCCGTTGGGGCCCATGATGGCATGCACCTCACCGGGGAAGACCTCTAGGTCGATGCCCTTGAGAATCTCCAGGTCGCCGGCCGAGGCGGTCAGGCCCTTAATCGACAGCAGGGGCGTGGCGTTATTACCAGCAGCCGCCATCTAACCCACCGCTCCTTCCAGGCTGACCTTGAGGAGCTGCGAGGCTTTTATCATCTAACCCACCGCTCCTTCCAGGCTGACCTTGAGGAGCTGCGAGGCTTCCATGGCGAACTCAAAGGGAAGTTCTTGGAAGATACCCCGGCAGAAGCCGTTGATAATCATGAAGTGGGCGTCCTCGACGGATATGCCCCGCTGCTGACAGTAGAAAAGCTGGTCGTCGCTGACCTTGGAGGTGGACGCTTCGTGTTCGATCTGAGCGGTGGGATTCTTCACCTCGATGTAGGGGACGGTATGGGCCCCGCACTGGTCTCCGACCAGCAGAGAGTCGCATTGGGTGAAATTCTTCGCCCCTTCGGCGGAGGGTAGTATCTTCACCAATCCCCGGTAGGTGCCGTTGCCATGGCCGGCGGAGATTCCCTTGGCAATGATGGTGCTCCTGGTGTTCTTGCCTATGTGAATCATCTTGGTGCCGGTGTCGGCCTGCTGGTAGTTGTTGACTAGGGCCACGGAGTAGAACTCGCCCACCGAATTGTCGCCCTGCAAAATCACGCTGGGGTACTTCCAGGTGATGGCCGAGCCGGTCTCCACCTGCGTCCAAGAAATCTTGGCGCTCTCGTGGGCTATGCCGCGTTTGGTGACGAAATTGTAGACCCCGCCGACGCCGTCTTTGTCGCCGGGAAACCAGTTCTGCAGGGTGGAGTATTTGATCTCGGCGTTATCCAAGGCCACCAGTTCGACCACTGCGGCATGGAGCTGGTGGGTCTTCCTGGCGGGTGCGGTGCAGCCCTCCAGGTAGCTGACGTATGAGCCCTCTTCGGCGATGATCAAGGTCCGCTCGAACTGGCCGGAGTCGGCCTGATTGATGCGGAAGTAGGTCATCAGTTCCATGGGGCAACGCACGCCCTTTGGGATGTAGACGAAGGAGCCGTCACTGAAAACCGCGGAGTTCAAGGTGGCGTAGAAGTTGTCGGAGTAGGGCACCACGGAACCCAAGTACTGCTTAACCAGGTCCGGATGCTCTTTAACGGCTTCGCTCATCGGGCAGAAGATGACGCCATGCTTCTCCAGCGCTGCTTTATAGGTGGTGGCCACCGACACGCTGTCCAATACCGCGTCCACCGCCACGCCAGCCAGGCGCTCCCGTTCTTGAATGGGGATTCCCAGCTTCTCGAAGGCCGCCAATATCTCCGGGTCGACCTCATCCAAACTCTTGGGCGCGTCGGTCTTGGGGGCCGCGTAGTAATAGATGTCCTGGAAGTCGATGGGAGGATGTTCGACGTTGGCCCATTTGGGCGCTTGCTGCTTCAGCTTCAGCCAATGGCGGAACGCCTTAAGCCGCCATTCCAAGAGCCATTCCGGCTCTTCTTTCTTTGCGGAAATCAACCGGACGATGTCCTCGTTCAGCCCCTTGGGGGCGAGGTCGGACTCGATATCGATGGTGAAACCCCACTTATATTCAGTGTCCAGTTCGCTGGAAGTGGAGTTGCGCGAAATGACCTTGGGTGCGGTCATTGATTGCTCCTAACCGGGTCCGGACAGTGGGCCCGTATCGAGGCCAAACCAGCTTGTTTTTGGCGGGGCCGGCCGGTAATTTAACATTGTCGACCAACTTGGTCAACAATTATGCTACCATTCGTGTTTGAGAGTGTCAACGAGTTTCGTAATTGGCTGACCTGACCGATTCCCCGATGCCGAAATATCCAGATGGAACGCCAAACGGCCGAGACTTAGGGGGCCTTTCGCGGGTCTTTAGTTGGAAACGGTAGGCCTTAATTCGAATGTCTCTGGTGAATAAATCTCGAAATACAGCGAAATTTGACCTTGATTAGCGCCCATAGTATATGATTCCCGGAGGGATGAAGTGTTGGTGGGGTTGTTTAACCTAGCCGGCTTAACCTTTCCGTTGAGATTACATGATGCCTAGCGATTATTTGCTGGGAGATTGCCATACTCACCTGAACCAATACGCCCCCGGGGAGATGCCCGAGATATTGGACCGGGCCCGGGAAGCAGGCGTGGCGTTCGCGGTATGCGCCGGGACCACATTGCAGTCGACCCAGGACTGCATCGACCTGGCCGAGCGGTACGAACCGCTCTATGCCGGCGTCGGGATACACCCGATGGAGGCCCACGAACAGGTCACCGACCAGGTCTACGCCGAGCTTGAGCGGATGGCCAGATCGTCTTCCAAGGTGGTCTGCATCAGCGAGGTCGGCTTGGACTTCCTGCCCACCTCCCCCGACCACGACACCCAGTATCAGGTCTTCCGGGAGCACATCCGCCTGGCCCTCAGCCTGAAGCTGCCCATCATCTTCCACTCGCGGGAGTCTCATCCAGAGGTCTTCAAAGTGCTGAGGGAAGAGAAAGCAGGCGAGGCCGGCGGGGCCATGCATTACTTTCAAGGCGACGAAGCCACCGCCCGGGAAGCCATCGACTGCGGTTTCCACATCTCCTTGGCCCGGCCCCTGACCCGGTTGCCCGAATTGCAGGAAGTGGCCAAGGTCATCCCGCTGGAAAATATCGTCCTAGAGACGGACGCGGCGCCGCAGCCCTTTAAGAAATACCGCACCAACTGGACGGAGCCAAGACACGTCCAGTCGGTGGCCGAGACCCTCGCCGAGATCAAAGGTATCCCGGTTGAAGAGGTCGCTCGGGTGACCACGGGTAATCTGGCGCGGCTGCTCCGGCTTGAGCACCTCGCCGGCACGGCTTAACCGCCGTGCCCGGAAAGACTAGACGCGGCTCCGGCGGCGGGTCCTCCGCCGGCCAGTTGAATTTTCACCAGCTATTCATCTTCCAGATGGTGGCAAACCACCTGAGCTTCTCTCGGGCCGCCGAAGCGCTGGAGATCACCCAGCCCGCGGTGTCGATCCAGGTCCAAGAACTGGAGAAGTTCCTGGGTGTGACCCTGTTCCACCGCCGGCCCCGCGGCCTGAGGATCACCGAAACTGGGGACGCGGTCTTGGCTTACTCCCAACAGATCTTCGCCCTTTCCAGCCAGTTGATGGACACGGTCCAAGAGATGGAAGACCTCCAGTCTGGCCATCTGGTGCTGGGCGCCAGCGGCACGCCCGGCGAGTACGTGCTGCCCCTTATCGTGGGCCGGTTCCACCAGATCTACCCGGGGATACACGTTGAGTTGGTGATCGGCAACACCCGGACCATCATCCAGCGGATATTGGACCGGGACATGGACCTGGGCATGGTTGGCGACCACGTCGAAGAATACTCCAGTGAATTGGAGATGGTGGACTTCCAGGAAGACGAGATCGTCTTGGTGGCCGCGCCCAGCCACCCGGCGGCAAATTTGGGCCAGCTCACCCCGGAGCAGGTCGTGGACCTGGGACTGGTGGCGAGGGAAGAGGGGTCGGCGACGCGGCAGTCGGCCGAGCGCCAATTCCGGGCGCTTGGCGTTTTTCCCAGAATCGCCATTGAACTGGGCAGCAATCAGGCCGTAAAACAGGCGGCTACGGCCGGCGGAGGCATCGGCGTGATCTCCAGGCTGGGCATCACCGCCGAGCTGAGGGCCGGCATGCTCTGCGTGCTGGATGTGGCGGGTTGGGACTGCCGGCGGACTTTGACCCTGATCCAACCGAGAGACCGTTATCTCTCCCCCTCGCAACGCGCCTTCCGCGAATTCCTGATGGCCGAAAGGCCGTTCCTCTCCGATCCGGCCCTCACCTCCTAACGCCCGGCCCAATCTCCGTTGGGGGATTGAGCGTATCTTGGGCCGGTGATAACATTGACTTTGAAATCCCCGGTCAGCAACTTCCTGCCTAGGTATCTGGGGATTTGGTAGGTTTGCCACCAGCCTCCAACCTTGCCGACCGGAACGGAGACAGATCAGATGTTGCCCATTAAATGTCAGATGGCCCTGAAAGAGTGGGCGGTTACTGTCGAGGCCATGGCCCAGGGAGACCAGGTGCTCCTGCTGCGCAAAGGCGGGATTCACGAAGACGGCAAGGATTTCCGTGTTGTTCACCGGGAGTTCTTGTTCTATCCAACATACCTTCATCAGAAGGAAGACCTGTTGCAGCCGGCCCACCAGCCAGCCCTGCGCAGGCTGTTGGAACGGCCCCACGACGACGGCCACATCACCTTCAGCCACTGGGCGAAGGCCGAGGAAGTGCTGGAGATCTCGGAACAGGAGCAGGTGAACGACCTGGAGCCCCATTACATCTGGACGACTGCCTACGCCCAGTCCAGGCTCCATTGGAAGCCCATGCTCCCGCTGTCGGTCCTGCTGCTGCGCGTCTACAGGCTGGAGCAGCCCGTGACCGTGCCCTATCTGCCCGAATATGGCGGTTGCACGTCGTGGGTGGAAGTATTGTCCGATGTTAACCTGGGCAAGATGGAGCCGGTGTTGGACGACGCCGCGTTCCAGCACCGGGTCGATGACATAAAAGGCAGCCTGAGCCTCACGGTAACCGCGGGTTAGCCACCGGCCAACCCTGGCTTTGAGGAAGGGCGCCGGGGCAAGTTGCTTCCCTGTTGAAGCGGAAAGCCGCGGGCGGAGAACGGTCCGATAGGGCCAGACCTCAGACCTTGGCGGCCGCGGCGGCCATGCTTATCGGCGAGGAAGTGGCGTAGCAAGTTCACCTTTTAGATTTAGGCACGCGGATTTAAGGACGTAATAATCATGAAGTTTCGCAAGATGCCCCGCACCGATATGCTGCTGTCCGAGGTGGGGTTCGGAGTCTGGACCGTGGCCACCAACTGGTGGGGCAAGATTGAAGATGCCGACAAGGCGGCGCTCTTGGAGAACGCCGTCGAGGAAGGGATCAACTTCTTCGACACCGCTGACGCCTATGGCGACGGCTATGGCGAAGAGATTCTGGCCAAGGTCCTTGGCCACAAACGCAACGAAATCATCATCGCCACCAAGTTCGGCTACGACATCTACGACCCGACGCCCAGAGACGGTCACAAAGAACGGGCCCAGAAGTTTGACCGGGAGTTCGTGAAGTACGCCTGTGAGCAGAGCCTCCGCCGCCTGGGCACCGATTATATCGACCTCTACCAACTGCACAATCCCAAGATGGATGCATTGGAGCGCGATGAGCTTTTCGAGACCCTGGAGCAACTCCAATTCGAAGGCAAGATACGCTACTACGGCGTGGCCCTGGGACCGGACATCGGCTGGGTTGAAGAAGGCGAGTATTCGATGAGGGACCGCCACGTGGTCAGCGCCCAGGTCATCTACAGTATCCTGGAGCAAGACCCGGCCAAGGGCTTTATGAAGCTGGCCGAAGAACACGAGGTCGGCTTGCTGTCACGGGTGCCCCACGCGTCCAACACCCTCACCGGGGAGTTCGACCATGGGCTGCCCATCTTCGACGCCGACGACCACCGGGCCCACCGCAAGAACGAGTGGTTGGAGGAGGCGATGCGAAAGGTCGATCATGTACGGTTCCTGGTGCAGGAAGACACTAGGACCATGGCCCAGTCGGCAATCCAGTTCGTGTTGAAGCAGCCGACCATCGTCTCGGTGCTGCCCAACTTCACCAACCTGGCCGAGCTCAAGGAGTACACCAGCGCGCTGGACACTCCGGAACTGACCGACGAGGAGCAGGCGAAGTTGGACGAGTTGTGGGACCACGGCTTTGACATCGCGGAACCGGAACCCCAATTCCGCGAGATATAAGGCTGGCGTAAACCGCCCGTTTACGCCGGGCAGGCCCGCATAGAACCTGGCGAATTCTATAATCACTGGCCGGAATCTTACGCAATCCGCAATGGTTAGGCGTGGATTCCGGCCATATTTATTTCTCCCTCAAGTTGATTTGTCCTCTGGGTCCGTTATATAGTCCCGTGGCCGGTGCCGGGGCTGCCGCCCGCGGCACGGTGCCCAGCGGCCCGCCGGGGCCTAGGCAAGTGGGAGGACGTGCCCATGACCATGCAGGCGCCACAGACCGTGCAACTTGTTTACCGGTTCGACGAGGGGAACGCCTCGATGGCGGACCTCCTGGGGGGCAAGGGAAGCAACCTATGTGAGATGACCCGGCTGGGACTGCCAGTCCCTCCGGGTTTTGTTATTTCCACCCAGGTGTGCCGGGACTACCTGACCAGGAACCAGGCCCTTCCCGTGGGACTTGAGGAGTCGGTTAAAGACAGTATCCGGCAACTGGAAAAGTCCATCGGCCGCAACTTCGGCTCGGCCTCAAATCCGCTGTTGGTGTCGGTGCGCTCCGGAGCGCGCGTCTCCATGCCGGGGATGATGGACACCATCTTGAACCTGGGCATCAACGACCGGATCGTCGAGGGGCTGGCCTCCATGATGGGAGACCCTCGCCCGGCCTACGACGCCTACCGCCGCTTCATCCAGATCTACTCGGAAGTGGTCATGGAGGTGGAAGCGCAGGCCTTCGAGGACGTCCTGGCGGAGCACAAGCGGAAGGCGGGTGTGACCCAGGACCACCAATTGACGGCCGAGCAGTTGCAGGGCGTGGTGTCCAGCTTCAAGAAGGTGGTGAGAGACGCCACCGGGTCCGAGCCGCCCTCGGACCCATGGGAACAGTTGATGGCCGCCGTGGAGGCCGTGTTCCGCAGTTGGAACACGCCCCGGGCCATCATCTACCGGGACCACAACAAGATCGACCACAATATGGGCACCGCCGTGACCATCATGGCCATGGTCTTTGGCAATCTTGGCCCCTCCAGCGGGACCGGCGTGCTGTTCACCCGCAACCCGTCCACTGGAAAGGCCCAGGTCTACGG
>JACZXN010000150.1 GCA_022571575.1 Chloroflexota bacterium
AGAGGCTCGACGGAGGCGTCTTTCAACTCCTGGACCAGCGATCCTTCATGCCGGTCCAGCTCCCAGGTCCGGGACTGGAGCGGTCCGCCCTCTTTGGATATCTCAAATGGCATCGGCGTTCCCTAACCCCACTCCAGGTCGTTCTTGCGCCAGGCGTAGGCCAGACCCACAACCAAGATACCCACGAACACCGCCATCTCGATCAGCGCGAACAGCTCCAATTGCAGGAACTTGGCCGCCCAGGGATAGAGGAACACCACCTCAACATCGAAGATGACGAATAAGATGGCGAACATGTAGTAGCGGAAGTTAAAGAGTTCCCAGCGGCCGCCGATGGGCTCGACCCCGCACTCGAAGGGCTCGGACTTAACCACCGTGGGCTTGCTGGGACGGAGGCCGATGCGGGCCGCCATCCACGACATCATCAGCATGCTGATGGGAACGCCCACGGCCACCACGGAGAATATGGCGATGAGCCCGTATTGCCGGAAATAGTCGTCTAACATGGCCGATCGTTTACTCTGGTGTCCACTCTGGTCCGTACTCTGGGCAGATCAAGGCAGCCGGGTCCAGGCCCCGGAATCGTCCAAGATTATAGCAGAGAGCCCCAGGCCTTTACAGGCAAGAATGGGCGGGCAGACCCGCCTTTTCCCGGCCTTGGCGGACTGGTAGTATGGATTCACGCCGAAACCCGGTCCAGATCCGAAGAACGCGCCGACGTACACGTTGATCATGGGGGTAGATTTGACCACAGCCCAAGGGCCTCTAGCGGGCCTGAAGATCCTGGACCTTTCCATCATCGTCGCCGGGGGCACCTGCAGCAGCCTGCTGGCCGACTTCGGGGCCGAGGTGGTCAAGGTGGAGCGGCCCGGCGCGGGAGACCCGCTCCGCAACTGGGGCCCCTTCGCCAACGGGGTCTCGCTATGGTGGAAGGTCCACTCGCGCAACAAGAAGTCCATCACCCTGAACCTGGGCACGCCCGAAGGCCAAGATATCCTCAAGAAACTGGCGGCCCAGGCCGACCTGTTGATCGAGGGATTCCGGCCCGGCGCCATGGAGCGGTGGGGTCTGGGGCCGGACGACCTCCAAAAAGTGAACCCCAAACTGGTGATGCTCCGTTACTCGGGCTTCGGCCAAACCGGCCCCTACAAGGACCGGCCCGGCTTCGGCACCATCGCCGAATGCATGAGCGGCTACGTGGGCATGACCGGGTTCCCGGACACACCTCCGGTGCTGCCGCCGGTGCCGTTGGCCGACGAGATCGCCGGGGTGTTCGGGGCCATGGCCGGCATGATGGCCCTTTATCATCGTGACGCCTCCGGAAACCCGGAGGCCAAGGGCCAGGTGGTGGACGTGAGCCTTTTCGAGCCGCTGTTCCGGCTCTGCATCCCCCACATCACCATGTTCGACATGCTGGGCATCAACCGGGAGCGGGTGGGCAACGATTTCCCCGACGCCGCGCCGCGCAGCCTGTACAAGACCGCCGACGACCGCTGGCTGGGCCTCTCCGCCACCTCCCAGAGCACCTTCGAGAGCCTGGCCCAGGCCATGGGGATGCCGGAGCTCATCGACCGGCCCGAGTTCAAGGACAACGCCGCCCGGCTGGAGAACCGGGACGCCCTGAACGACGAGCTGCAAGGATGGCTGGGGCAGCGGGACCTGCAGGAGACCATGGATGAATTGATCCCCGCTGGAGGCGTGGTGGGCCCGGTCTACGACGCCGCCCAGATCATGGCGGACCCCCACTACCAGGCCCGCGGGGACATCATCGATATCGACGACCCGGAACTGGGCCGGACCAAGATGCTGGGCATCGTCCCCAAGTTCAGCGAAACCCCCGGCGCCGTCGAGCACGCCGGCCCCACCGTCGGCGAGCACAATAGCCATATCTACGGCTCATGGCTGGGGTTGGGCGAGGGAGAACTGGCTGAGTTGTCTAAGCAAGGTACGATCTGAGATGACCGCCGCGCAACCCGCCCGCCTGCTCATCGCCACCGGCAACCCCGGCAAGATGCGGGAGTATCAAGGCCTCCTGCGGGATATCCCCTTTGAGCTGGTCTCGTTGCAGGAGCTGGGCATCACCCATGAGGTCGATGAGACCGGGGAGACCTTCGAGGAGAACGCCTGGCTCAAGGCGTCGCAGTACGCGGCCATCTCCGGACTGCTGACCCTGGCCGACGACTCGGGGCTGGAGGTGGACGCCCTCTCCGGCGAGCCCGGAGTGCGCTCGGCCCGTTACGGCGGCGATGCCTGCACCAGCGACGTCGAACGGGTCAACCTGCTGCTGAAGAGTCTGGAGGGCGTGGCTTGGGAAGAACGCTCAGCGCGGTTTCGATGTGTCATTGCTATTGCGAAGCCGCCAGATGCATCGGGGAAACCAGCCTCCCCCTTTGATAAAGGGGGACGGGAGGGGGATTTCCGCGCCCCCGCACCAAACACTTCCCACAACGTGACCCTCGTCGCCCAGGCAGAGGGTTCCGTGGCCGGAATGATACAATACACCCCTCAGGGGGATGACGGTTTCGGCTACGACCCCGTGTTCTATCTCCCCTCATACGGCAAAACCATCGCCCAGCTTTCCCTGGACGATAAAAATATGATCAGCCACCGCGCCGACGCCGCCCGAAAGGCCGTGAAAATCCTGAAAAAGCTGACCCCTGTTAGCTGAAAGCTCGAATGATGCTTACTGATACATTCGGCAGACCCATGCGGGACCTGCGGATCTCCGTCACCGACCGGTGCAACTTCCGGTGCCCCTACTGCATGCCCGCCGAGATCTACGGCGAGGCCTACGAGTTCCTGCCCCGGGCCGAGATCCTCACCTTCGAGGAACTGACCCGGCTGGTGGGCATCTTCGCCGAGTTGGGCATCGTGAAGCTGCGCATCACCGGCGGCGAGCCCCTGTTGCGCAACGACCTGCCCAATTTGCTGGCCATGCTGGCCGCCACCGCCGGCATCGAAGACCTGACCCTCACCACCAACGGCTATCTGCTCAGCCAGTTCGCCCAACAGTTGAAGGACGCTGGGCTGAACCGCGTCACCGTCAGCTTGGACAGCCTGGACGACGAGGTTTTCAAGGCCATGAACGGCCGGGGGTTCACCACCCAGCGGGTCCTTGAGGCCATCCAAACCGCCGCCGGCGTCGGCCTCTCGCCCATCAAGATCAACTGCGTGGTGCAGAAGGGCGTCAACGACCACACCATCGTCGACCTGGCCCGCCACTTCAAGGGAACGGGCCACATCGTCCGGTACATCGAGTACATGGACGTGGGCAACCGCAACGGCTGGCGGTCGGAGCACGTGGTGCCCGCCGACGAGATCATCGCCAAGATCGACGCCGAAATGCCCCTGGAACCCGTCGAAAGCAACTACCACGGCGAGGTTGCCCTCCGGTACCGTTATCAGGACGGCAGCGGCGAGATCGGCGTCATCGCCTCGGTGACCAAGCCCTTCTGCGGCGACTGCACCAGGGTGCGGCTGTCCACCGACGGCCGGATCTTCACCTGCCTCTTCGCCGGCGAGGGCGTCAGCCTGAGGGACCCCATGCGCGCCGGAGCGACCGACGACGAACTGCGGGAGATCATCACCGGGATCTGGACCGTCCGCTCCGACCGGTACTCGGAGGAACGGGCCGCGTCGTCCAACAGACAGGGATCGCCAAGAAAGATCGAGATGTACCAGATAGGCGGGTAACGAGCGATCAGCTTTCAGCAGTCAGGAAAAGCTGATAGCTGATAGCTGATAGCTAGTATGCGAAGCAACGACATAGTCATCCACACCGACGGCGCCTGCAAGGGGAACCCCGGCCGGGGCGGCTGGGCCGCCGTCATCCAACAGAACGGCACCCAGCGGATAATCTCGGGAAGCGACCCCCAGACCACCAACAACCGAATGGAGATGACGGGCGTGATCAAAGGACTGGGGGCCGTGGACCCGTCGGCCAAGGTGTTGATCAGCTCCGATAGCACCTACGTGATAAACACCATGACCAAGGGTTGGAAGCGCAAGGCCAACCACGACCTCTGGGAGCAACTGGACCGGCTGGTCCGAGGCCGGGACATCTCCTGGCGCTGGGTGCGCGGCCACAGCGGCGACCCCGGCAACGAACTGGCCGATTCCGCGGCCACCAAAGAGGCCGGCACATCCAGATAGCGCCGTCCCCAGACAACCGTCATTCCCAGATTCCCTTCATCTCCAGGCATCCGCGGCAAAGGAGCGACGCAACGTTATGTCCACTGCCAACAACGGCCCAGACCTTCACCTAACCCACCTGGACGAACAGGGCCGGGCCAAGATGGTTGACGTTGGCGGCAAGGATGTCACCAGCCGCGAGGCCGTGGCCCGGGGTTACGTGTCCATCCAGCCGGAGACGGCGCGGCTGATCAGAGAGGGCTTGATGAAGAAGGGCGACGTTCTGACCATCGCCCAGTTGGCCGGCATCATGGGCGCCAAGAAGACGTCGGAACTTATACCCCTGTGCCATCCCCTGCCCCTGGACCGGGTGGACGTGGACCTGGAGCTGGATGAAGCGAAAGGCCGGATCAACGTCACCGCCACCGCCAGCACCACCGCCCGGACCGGCGTGGAGATGGAGGCCCTGACCGCCGTCTCCGTGGCGGCTTTGACCCTCTACGACATGTGCAAGTCCGTGGACCGGGGGATGCGCATCGAGGCCGTCCGGCTGGTCCGGAAAACCGGCGGCCGCAGCGGCGACATCAACCTGGAAGACTGAGCGGGCGGGCGGGCGGGCGGCTCGCCGCGTTTCCGTGGGGACGGCTCGGGCGATGGGCGCCTTTAAGCAATGACGAGTTATTTTAGACTGCAGATCGGCGAGTTCCCAGATGACCGTTCGTGGTGAGCCCTGCTGCCGTTCGTGCTGAGCCCTGCATTGCCGTTCGTGGTGAGCCCGTCGAACCACCGTCGCGGGTGGGCCGTGTTTCATTCCACTTGAAACTTGACTGATGCGCATCCTTCGACACGCTCAGGACGAACGGAGTTGTCCTTCTTTAGTGTGCCTCGTCCGTTGTGGTGAGCCCATCTGCCTTTTCGTGGTCAGCCCCCACCCAGGTACCGTTCGTGGTGAGCCCGTCGAACCACCCGTGTGTAGACCGATGGCCTCCTCGGCAACTCCCCGGCTTCTAATCGGGCCCGCCCCGGCGCCCAATCTCCGCCTGCAGCAATCGCACCGCCACCGTGGCGTAGGCGATGTACTGCTGGGAGGGCAGGTCCAACTCCGTGAATTCCTCCACCTGGTCGATGTCCGCCGGCCCGTCGGGTCCGGGAATATTTTTGAGGTCCAATTCCGAGATCTCACCGTCGGGCAGGACCACCACGCACCCCAGTTCGGGCGGCGGCTGAAACCCGGAGCCCGGAGGCAGTTCCAGCTCGATGGCCTGGATCGTGCTCATACCCAGGAACG
>JACZXN010000151.1 GCA_022571575.1 Chloroflexota bacterium
CCTGGCTGACGGTGTAAACAGCCACGGCCTAGCTCACGCGCTCGGTGTACTCTCCGGTGCGGGTGTCCACCCGGATGACCGTCCCGGGAGTGATGAACATGGGGACATTCACACGGAGACCGGTCTCCAGAGTGGCCGGTTTGTTGCCGCCCTGAGCCGTGTCCCCCCGGAATGCCGGAGGAGTCTCGGTGACTTCAAGCTCGACGTGGGTGGGCAGCTTGACGCTGATGGGCGCGCCGTTGTACAGCACCACCTCCACCATCGCCTGCTCTTTCAGGTATTCCAGCGCGTTACCCAGGATCTGCTTGGTCAAATCATACTGGTCGAAGGTTTCCTGGTCCATGAAGTAGTAGAAGGTCCCGTCGGTGTAGAGGTACTGGGTGGGCCGGGTATCCACGTCGGCCACGGTGAACCCGGTGTGGTACTGCTGAAAAGTGCGTTCCACGACGGCCCCGCTCAACAGGTTCCTCATCTTGATGCGGGTCACGGGCGCCCTCTGCTGCATCTTGTGGCGCTCGTAGTCCATGACCTCCCAGGGCTGTCCGTCAAGTTCGATAACGAGCCCACGGCTGAGGTCGCCGAAATTGATGGACATCTGGGATTCCTCCGGGTATCTGGTCAAGGCATATGGCGGAGCAAGGGCGAAGACTCGATAATCCAAGCCCGGCGATATGCAGATAGAGTGTATCACTTGGGTGGCCGTGCCCGCCGTGAACGGCGGTGAACTGGTGAACTATGGAAGCCGGCAATCCGCCGGACCGGGTGCTACTTGGACGCCTTGCTCAGGGGCGCCGCGCCGTCTTCCCGAAGGATCACGATGTCTTCGATGCGGATCCCACCCCAGCCGGTCAGATAGATGCCCGGCTCGACGGTGAACACGGTGTTCAGTTCCAGGACATCCGTAGACCGGGGGCCGACCCTGGGGTTCTCGTGAATCTCCAGCCCGACGCCGTGACCCAGGCTGTGGCCGAAGTTGTCGCCGTAGCCGGCTTCGGTGATGACGTTCCGGGACAGGAGGTCGGTTTCCTCTCCGGTCATGCCCGCCCTCACGGTATTGATGGCCGTTAGCTGAGCGCCCAAGACGATGTCGTAGATCTTCTTGAAGGTCTCGTCCGGTTCGCCCACCGAGATGGACCTGGAGAGGTCGGAACAGTAGCCGCTCACCTTGGCGCCCATGTCGATGACGATGGGGTCGCCCTGTTTTATCACGTAGTCGGTGGGTTGATGGTGGGCCATGGCCCCGTTGGGCCCGGCGGCGACGATGGTGTCGAAGCTGATGGTGTCGGCGCCGGCGTCGCGCATGGCCGTTTCCATCTTCCAGGCCACTTCCCGCTCGGTCATGCCGGGGGTGATGGCCGGGCAGACCAGGTCCATGGCTTTATCCGCGGCGTCGATGGCCAACTGCAACAGCGCCAGTTCTTCTTGGTCCTTGACGATGCGCTGGTTCTCGGCCAGTCCGGGCGCCGGCACGAATGAGACGCCGCCCAAAGTCGATTCGCCCTTGATGGCGTCGATCAAGCTGTTGTAGGAGGAGACGGTCAGGTCCTGGCTTTCAAAACCCACCTTCTTGACCCCGGAGGCCTTCAACTCCTCGACCAGCCAGGCCCAACCGCCGCGGACCTGTCTGACCTCGAAATCAGGCGACTGATTGGTGGCCTGCTCGGTGTACCGGGAATCGGTGACCAGGATGGCGTTGGCCTTGGTTATGAACAGGTAGCCGGCCGAGCCGCTGAACCCCGACAGATAGCGCCGGTTCTCCGGCGCGGAGATCAAGACGCCGTCCAGATCCTTGTCCGGGAACTGGGCGACCAGTCCCTCCACTCTTTCCTTCATCTGGATTCCTCTTTCATCTGGATTCTTCCTCGACGAGTGCGGCCAATACCTGAAGGGCCGAAGTATAGCTTCTCCATCCGAAGCCGGCGATCTGGCCCCGGGCGATGTCGGAGATGACCGAGACCCGGCGCCAGGGCTCCCTGGCCCAGGGGTTGCCGAGATGGACCTCGACCACCGGCAGCCGGCAGTCGATGAGCGCGTCTTTCAGGCTGAGTCCGTAGTGGGTCAGAGCACCGGGGTTCAGGACAATGCCCTGGACCTTCTCCCAATTTTCCTGGATGCAGTTGACCAGCTCTCCTTCCAGGTTGGACTGGTAGAAGACGACCTCCACTCCCAGTTCGTCGGCCACCCGGCTGATCTCATGGTTGACCTCATCCAGGGTCTTGGAACCGTAGATCGCTGGGTCCCGGCGTCCCAGCATGTTGATGTTGGGGCCGTTCAATATCAGGAAACTGGCCATGGTTCTAGGCGTCCTCTCTGGTGGATGACGGCCTGGCGGACACCGGCTCCTCTGTTTTGGGACTTTCTCCGCGGTTATCAACCGTCCGGCCGGCCGGTTCATCGGCCCGGGGATGATGAGACAGGTAGGCCAGCAAAGCCTCCTGATTGGTCACATGGGTGTAGACCTGAGTGGTCGTGGGGCTGGAATGACCCAGCAGTTCCTGAATCACCCGGAGGTCCGCGCCGCCCTCCAACATGTGGGTGGCGAAGGTGTGCCTGAGAGTATGGGGATGGACATTGGCCCTGGTCCCGGCCTGGACCGAATACCGGCGCACCAGTTTCTCGAAGCTGCGCCGGGACAGGCGTTTGCCGTACCGGTTCAAGAAAAGCGCCTGGGCCGGCCCGGAAACCGATCGAGCGGAGACCAGGCGGGGCCGGGCCTCGTCTATGTAGCGCATCAAGGCGTCGTGGGAGGGCCTTCCGAACAACACCAGCCGCTCTTTGGAACCCTTGCCACGGACCAAAATCTCCCGCCGGGAGAAATTGATGTCCATCAGGTTGAGCCCGTGAATCTCCGCCAACCGGATGCCGCAGGCGTACAGCGTCTCCAAGATGGCCTTGTCCCGGATTCCGTGGACCGTCGATGCGTCGGGCGCGTCCATCAGCCGGACAACTTCCCGCTGTCCCAAAAAATCGGGGAGGGACTTGGCGACCTTGAGCTTGAAGCTGCGGCCGGAGGGGACCGGGGTGGAGCGGAACAACCCTTCTTGAACCAAGAACCGGTAGAAGGTCCTCAGCACAGTCAACTTGCGGGCCACGCTAACCCTGGCGAATCCCCGTTCCCCGTCCCTGCCTTCCGTGGCCAACCAGGCCAGATAACCGCGCAGGGTCTGCCGGTCCATGTCGGTCAGCCCGGTCTTTTCGTTGGCCAGGTACTGCCGGAACGACTTCAGGTCGGCCAGGTAGACCCGCTCGGTGTTTTCGGACAAACCACGCTGGCCGCGGAGGTAGCGGGGAAACGCTTCCAGGTAGCGGTCGAATTGGGCCAAACCCTCAAGACCGGCGTTGTCGAGGCTAGTCGCCAACCGGCGCCAGCTCTTCCGGATTATCGGCGTTTTCAGGGTTTTCAGGGCTTTCCGGGTTCTCCGCATTATCAACGATGGCCTCCTGCCACGAACAGGAGGTGCAGGCGCCGTTGTTTCGTCCTTTTTGGACCATCAGGCCGCCACACTCAGGGCAGGGAGTGGCCAACGGGCGTTGGTTCAACAACAGGTCGCAGTCCGGATACTTGGAGCAGCCGAAGAAGGAGCGGCCCCGGCCCTTGGCGCGGCGCTCGACAATCTCTCCACCGCAATCAGGCTTGGGACAGGCGACCCCGACCTTCTTCAGGATCGGCTTGGTGTTCCGGCAATCGGGGAAACCGGTACAGGCCATAAAACGCCCGAAGCGCCCGGTCTTGATCACCATGGGTTTCCCGCAGATCAGCGTGTGTTCGCACTTGGCGCTCCCTGAGCAGTCGCAGACCTCATCGGTCTCCTCTTCCATGCGGACCTTGGGCATCATCTCATCGGCGTTGTCCAAGGCCTTCTGGAAGGGCCCATAGAACTCGCCCAACATGGGCACCCACTCCCGTTCGCCCCGGGATACGTCGTCCAGTTCCTCCTCCATCTTTGCCGTGAAATCCAGGTCCATGATATCGGAGAAATACTCGATGAGCAGGTCGGTCACCGTGATCCCCAATTTGGTGGGGGTCAGCCGGTTTCGCTCCCGCTCCACGTAGTTCCGGTCGACCAGGGTGCCGATGGTCGGGGCGTAGGTGCTGGGGCGGCCGATGCCCTTTTCCTCCATGGTCTTGATCAGCGTGGCCTCCGTGTAACGGGGAGGCGGCTCGGTGAAGTGCTGGTTCGCTTCGGTCTTTGAGCAATCCAAGGCGTCGCCTTCGGAAAGCGGCGGCAGGGTATTTCTGTCATCGCTCTCGTTGTTGTCGTCCCGGCCTTCCAGATACACGGTACGGAACCCGGCGAATACAAGGACCGACCCGGTGGCCCGGAAGTTGTACACGTTGCCGGTGCCCTTGCAGACGGCGTCGATGTTCAACGTCGTCGCCTCGGACCTGGCGTCCTCCATCTGGCTGGCCAGCATCCGCGACCAGATGAGGGTATACAGGTGCAACTGGTCCCGGGACAGATAATCCTTCAGGGACGCGGGGTCCCGTTTGATGGAGGTGGGACGGACGGCCTCATGGGCCTCCTGGGCGCCCTTCGCGGCCTTGGTGTAGGACCTGGGTTTGGCCGGCAAATGGTCTTTGCCGTACCGGCCCTGGATGTACTCCCGAACCTCGGCGAGGGCCGAACCCGCCACCTGGGTGGAGTCGGTGCGCATATAGGTGATCAGGCCCACCGGTCCGCCGCTTCCCACGCTCAATCCCTCATAAAGCTGCTGGGCCACGGACATGGTCCGCTGGGCGGTGAAACGCAGCTTGCGGCCCGATTCCTGTTGCATGGTGCTGGTGGTGAAAGGCGGGGACGGCCGCTGCCGAACGTCCCTCTTTCGGACCTCGGCGACCTTGTAGTCGGCATTGACCAACTCGGATTCATACCGCCGGGCGTCTTCCTCTTTGGGGATTTTGATCCGGGCCCGCTCACCCTTCACCGAGTGCAGCGCGGCCGAGAACTGGTTCTTCTCTATCGGGTCCGCGCCAGCCTTGCGCAGCAGGCTATCGATGGTCCACGACTCCACGGGAACGAAGGCTTCGATCTCCCGCTCACGGTCCACGACCATGCGCAGCGACACCGACTGCACCCGGCCCGCGGACGTGCCCCGCTGGACCCGGCGCCACAGCAGGGGGCTGATCTGGTAACCCACCAGGCGGTCCAGTATGCGGCGCGCCTGCTGGGCATTGACCAGTTGCATGTCGATCTCCCGGGGGTTCCGGAAGGCCTCTTCAACCGCTTCCTTGGTGATCTCGTGGAACACCACCCGCTTCGGGGGTGTGGGCAGGTCCTGCCAGTCGGCCGCGGCCTGGAGGTGCCAGGATATGGCTTCCCCCTCCCGGTCCGGGTCGGTGGCCAGGAAGATCTCTTTGGCGTCGGCGCCGGCCTTCTTGAGTTGAGCCAAAAGGGAG
>JACZXN010000152.1 GCA_022571575.1 Chloroflexota bacterium
GGACATCCGTTCCATTGCGGTAATGTAGCGGATTCGAGCGCACCGCGGCGAAGTTGCGCACCCGCGGGTCTACCCCGATCACCCTCGACGCCGGTTCAGATGTCTAACGGATCAGCGACAAGCAGTGTTGGGTAGCACCGCCGGGTCTGAAAAGGTTGTTGCCAAAAGGTATAGCAGTCATTGCGACGCGCTATTCACTTCCGTCTTCTTCGGCTTGTTATGCTGTGGCTCGCCCAAACGGTGTAAGCTGCCGAGCGGGACAGAATGAATCGACGTGGGAATACGGCTTTATTCGCCGACGTAGCCGATTTCCGCATCGCAGCTTCGAGCAATAGGTGATAAACGCGGAGGCTAACGCAGGTTACCCATCCCGGTCGTTATCGAACCGTCGGCTCCATGAGTGAGGTGATGCTTCAGTCCACGAATACGTGCCCGGCGTGCAGCCAGGAGGAAACGGAGACGATGCCCACGAACGCGTGTCAGTTCTTCTGGGAGTGTCCCTCGTGTAAGGTCGTCACGCGCCCCAAAGAAGGAGACTGTTGCGTGTTCTGCTCTTACGCCGACTCGAAGTGCCCGATGCAGCAGGCGCCGGCGATCTGAGCGGACCGGCTGAAAGTTTCATGGCCTTACGGTGCGCCGTCAGCCGGATACCAGCCAAGATTCCAACGGGGAGTAGACGATGGACGAGAAAGCGGTCGAGAGATTGCTCATCAGCGATTGGGCGTCGGGGTTGCGGATCACCACCGTTCCCCAGGCGATGAGCCGGCTCGGTATAGCCGATGATCTGGAGGCTCGGTGGGAATTGGCGAACCGGATGGGCGCTCTGTGGCATAGCACGTTGGAGACGCCGGAGAAGATTCGGGAGGTCCATTCGGCCATCGGTTTGCTGGCCGATGAGGAGCGCGCAGCCCTTTCGCAACATTGGCGTGAACAGGTAGGTACCTGGGACCGGGCGTCCATACTGCTGACCGAAAACGAGAAGCTGATGGCGCGTCATATCCTATGGGGTCAGAGACACGGCTCACATCTGCCATCCCCTGAAGACATCGGCGCTGCCGTGGACATCGGACCCGAGGAAACGGCCAACGGGATCCGGATATTGACTTGGCTCGGCTTCTTGGTTCTACCCGACGGCCAATCTGTGGACACCTACACCCTGGCCGAGGACCACGCGAGGTTTCTCGACGGACTGGGTTTCTCGTTCCACACCGTGACATTGGACGGCGAGGAGCGCTTCGGCATACCTTGAGCCATCGACTTCCTGCTGTTGGTCAACAGCCAATACCGCGAGCACCGGATCAAGCTGGAAGACGCCTGTGCCCACTGCGCTGACCGTATCTTTATCGAAGCAGACCGGGGGAAACTCACCCAGGTGTCGCCCGCAACAGCCGTGGTCCACCGAGGCGGCACTTGAGGCCAAAACAACCTCTTCCGGTCGGAGGAGCACCTCAGGGAATGGAACGGTGGCGAATACCCGGAGCCGGGCGCCTGGATGCCGGTGGCGGGGATACTGGAACAGATCACGGCAAGATATTCGTAGTCACGCCGCTCGACGGGGCGAATAGCCAGGCCGGTTATTGGGTGTCTTGGTGGGAAATGCCTAGTTGATGGCCACCTGATGATGGGAAACCCCGCTCCGCGGGTCCAGGTCAACCACCGTCACCTCTCCGGCGCCGGGGCTTCCGATGGGGCCGAGAGGGCATCCCGAATACACCGCCGTCACGTTCCCCTGGGACACGTCCACGTGGCGGTCCCAGTGGCCCAGGGCCAGGTAGTGGCAGGCGGCGTCGGCGACTTCCTGGGGGTAGATGGGGGAAGACCTTTGGTCCCGGTCCTCTTCGTAATGGAAATGGCCGTGGGCCAAGGCCACCAGCCAATTGTCCGCAACGGGCGGAGGCATCCCTTCCAGGGGCTTGAATTCCGGGGTATGCATGGGCATGGCCCGTCCCCAAAGATCGATGCCCAGACCGGGGAATGACAGCAGTTCGCCCTCGGTCCCCCTGAAGACGAATAGGTTGTCCGGGGCGTGCTTGAAGGGCTCTCGATGATATACCGAGGTCTCGTGAATCAGGTCATGGTTCCCCGGCAGCACCACCACCGGGGCCCGCACCCGGCCCATCTCACGCAGGAACCACTCCAGGACCTCGTCCGAGACCCGCTCGTTGTCGAAAACGTCCCCCACCAGCAGCAGCATATCGGCGCCGTTATGGGACACCGCGTCCACCACCGCGCTCAGCGCATCGGCCGACTGGGGATGGCCGGTGGAGTCGCCCAGATGGGTATCCGAAGTATGGATCAATCGCAGTTTTTTGGCAGGCATGTTCTTAGATCAGGCGCAGCTCTTTTGAAGGCAGGTTCACAGACCAGGATAAAGGGCGCCGGCAACCGGCGACAAGGGTGTGGCCCTAGCTGCTGATAACCCCACGCTCCTTCAGGTCGGCGATCTTATCCGGCGAATAACCCGCTTCGCTCAGGATCTCCTCGTTGTGCTGGCCCAGGAGAGGCGGGACGCGACGGATCGTGGCCGGAGAGTCGGTTAGTTTCAACGGGGAACTGGGGAATTTCAGGTTGGGGATGTTGGGATGTTCCACTTCGGAAATCATGTTGCGGGCCAACACCTGAGGATTCGAGACCACCTCCGAAACCGTGTTGATGGGGCCGCAGGGCACGCCAGCCTCGACGATCAACCCAACCCAGTGGTCGGTGGTGTTCTGCATGAACACTGCGTTTAGCTCACCCACACATTCGGCCCGGTGTTCCACCCGGTCGGTGTTGGTGGAGTACCGAGGGTCCTCCAACATGCCGGACTGGCCGATGGCTTGGCACATGCGCTCCCATAGTCCCTGGTTGGCGCAGCCGATGATGAATTGGCCATTGGACGAAGAAAAACTCTGGTAGGGCACCAGGCTGGGGTGGCCCGAACCCATTCGCGTGGGCTCAACTCCCGTGCCCATGAAGCCGGTGGCATGGTAGCTCAGGGCCGCCACCTGCCCGTCCAGCAGAGCTGCTTCCACCCATTGCCCTTTGCCGGTCTGGTCCCGTTGCCGGAGGGCGGTCAAGATGGTGCCGTAGGCCATCATCCCCGTAAAAAGATCGACCAGGGAGAATCCGATCCGCAGGGGCGAGCCGTCCGGCTCGCCGGTCAGGCTCATCAGGCCGCTGTAGGCCTGGATCAACAGGTCGTAACCCGGCATGTCGGCCATGGGTCCAGTCCGGCCATACCCGGAAATGGAGCAATAAACGACACGAGGATTTATCTTTTTGATCTCATCGTAGCCGAGGCCCAACCGGTCCAGGGTCCCGGCGCGGAAACTTTCAATCATGACATCGGCATCGGCCGCCAGGTCCTTGACGATCTTGAGACCCTCCGGTTCTTTCAAGTCTATCGCGAGGCTGCGTTTGTTGCGGTTGAAAGTCAGGAACTGGGAACTCTCGCCGTTAATGAAGGGGGTCCAATTGCGTGTCTCGTCGCCGGCCGTCGGCTCTTCGATCTTGACCACATCGGCGCCCATGTCTCCCATCAACATGGTGCAGAAGGGACCGGCCAGTGTGCGGGTCAGGTCGACGACCTTTATGTTGTCCAACGCTGCAGCCATTTTTGACTCTCCGGGATTATCGGTTTCGTACGTGGTCCAGGCGTCCGAAAACGCCTGCGCGATTATAGCATGGGCTCACCTGCCACCCCCGCCACCACCTGATTGACCCTCCTGGCCGCTGGTGCTAGCGTGGTAGCCGCCAAAGGCCTGCCCCATGGACGTGACTTGGCGTGAAATGACCCAACAACCACCGAAGATCATAGTTCTGGGCGGGATCAACATGGACCTGGTGACATTTTCGCCCCGGTTCCCCCAGCCGGGGGAGACGGTGGTGGGGACGCGCTTCCTGACCTACGCCGGGGGCAAGGGCGCCAACCAGGCCGTGGCCGCCGCCCGCATGGGCGCCAGGTCCGTCATGGTGGGACGGGTCGGCGGGGATATCTTCGGCCCCCAGTTGCTGGACGGCCTGGCGGCGGCGGGCGTGGACATCTCCGGCGTCGGCGTCAACCCGGACGCCAGCTCAGGGATCGCGGTCATCGGCGTCGATGAGACGGCGCAGAACTGCATCACCCAGGTCCTCGGCGCCAACGCCACCTGCGGTCCCGAGCAGGCGGCGGCGGTCAGGCGGGCGCTGCCGGGAACCGCCGCGCTGCTGCTGCAATTGGAAGTCGCGCCGGAGCTGTCCTTGGAGACCGCGCGGGAAGCCAGGGCCCAGGGCGTCGCCGTCATGCTGGACCCAGGGCCGGTCAGGCCGCTTCCCGACGGGTTGTTGAGTCTCTGCGACGTTCTCACGCCCAACGAGACCGAGGCCCAGGCGCTGGTGGGGTTCCCCGTGACCGGGCCGGAGTCGGCCGCCAGGGCCGCCTCGGCCCTGCTGGAACAGGGGGTTGGGACGGTGGTGGTCAAGCTGGGGGACCAGGGCGCCTACTTCGCCAACGACAATAGCCGCGGCGTCGTCCCGCCCTTCAATGTGGACGCCGTGGACTCGGTGGCGGCGGGCGACGCCTTCAACGGGGCGCTGGCGGTCTCGCTGGCGGAGGGCCTGAACCTGGAAGCAGCGGTGACCGTGGCCTGCGCCGCCGGAGCGTTGGCCGTGACCCAGACCGGGGCCCAGGACTCCATGCCACAGCGCCGGCTGGTCGAGGAACTGCTGCGAAGTCAGCGGCCCCGGACCCGCCGCACCAGGTAACGGGCCGGCACGGCCAGCAGAGCGGCGGCCCACACCATCATCGCCAGGGTGAAGACCCACCAGTAGGGCGGCCAGTTGATCCCGGCGGCGATCCCCAGGGAGACCATGAAGGCCGCGAAGGAGATGACTTTGACGGCGAACGAACGCCTCAGCCTCCCCGGCTCAAGGTCTACCACCGCGAGGTAAGCCATCGTCACGGCCAGCGCCGTCACGATGGCCGCGCTCTTCCAGAAGCCGTCCGAGTTGGGCGTCGCCCAGACCCCGGTTAAGATCAGCAGCAGGGCGGCCCCGCCGAACACCAGCGCAACCTGGGGCACGGCCAGGCCGGGCCGCCGCCGCGCCGCCCAAACCGGTCCCAGGCTGAACAGGAAGTAGGCCCCGAACACCACGGCCGTGAGCAAGAGCCGGCCTCTGGTCTTGGTGTACTCACCCAGCACCACCATGGCGATGACGATCACCACCGCCATGACCGACGACGCCAGAAAGCCCGCCGCGTAGGCGTTGGGGGCCAGGAGACGCCTGAATCGCCGCCAGGGTCCGATGTTCTGCCTCCGCTGCCCTATCCCGAATTGAGTT
>JACZXN010000153.1 GCA_022571575.1 Chloroflexota bacterium
CCGGGCGGTAATCGGCCACCGCGGCGGCCATTATCAAGGCATCGGCCTTTCTGACGTGTTCCTGGACGGCCTCGCCCATCTGCTGGGCGGTGCGCACCTGGACCACCTTCACCAGGGCGGGGTCGGACAGACTGGTCGGGGCGGTCACCAATATCACATCGGCCCCCCGGTCACGGGCGGCCTCGGCCAGGGCGTAACCCATCTTGCCCGAGGAGTGATTGGTGATCACCCGCACCGGGTCGATGGGCTCCATGGTGCCGCCGGCGCTGATCACGATCGTCTTTCTCGCCAGGTCCCCGTCTCTCCCCATGGCGTAGGAGATGTGGCCCAGCAGTTCCGGGGTTTCCAGCAACCGGCCCACGCCGGTCAGACCGGAGGCCAGCCTTCCCGTGCCGGGTCCGGCGATGACCACGCCCCGTTCCTTCAAAGTGGCCAGATTGGCCTGGGTGGCCGGATGGTCGTACATGTTCCCGTCCATGGCGGGGGCGACCACCAGCGGGCACTTGGCGGCCACGATGGTGGTGGTGAGGGGGTCGTCGGCCAGACCGAGGGCCAGCTTGGCGATGCAGTGAACGGTGGCCGGCGCCACGACCACGACGTCGGCCTGCTGGGCCAGGGCCACATGCTCCACGCTGTATTCGGAGTCGGGGTCGAATAAGTCGGTCACCACCGCCCGGTGGGTGATGCTGCGAAAGGCCAGTGGCGTGACGAACTGGGTGGCCCCATAGCTCATGATGGTGTCTACCAGGGCCCCGGCCTGGACCAGCTTGCTGGCCAGGTCCAACGCCTTGTAGCAGGCGATGCTCCCGGTGACGCCCAGGACTACGTGTTTATCCGCCAGCGGTCCGGCCACGGTTCTCTTCCAATGCCACGGATTCGGTCCGGTTCATTTGGACCGGTTCATATCATAGACCAGGCGCAGCCCGATCAACGTCAGGTCTTGATTGATGACGTCGAAGATGTCGGCTTCTTTGGAGATGATGTTCACCAGGCCGCCGGTGCCGATCACCTTGGCGTCTGGTCCCAGTTCACTCTTGAACCGGTCCACCAGTCCGGTGACCAAACCGGCATAGCCCAGCACCAGGCCCGCCTGCAGCGCGGTGGTGGTGTTGGTGCCGATGGCGGACTTGGGGGCCACCAATTCCACCCGGCGCAGTTGGGAGGTGTTCAGAAACAGCGCCTCGGCGGCGACGTGTATGCCGGGGGCGATGGCCCCGCCCAGGTAGACCCCATCCTTGGAGACGGCGTCGAGAACCGTGGCAGTGCCAAAGTCCACGATGATTATCGGCGGGCCGTACAGCTCGACGGCCGCCACCGCGTCCACTATCCGGTCGGCGCCCACATCCCGGGGGTTGTCATAGCTGATCTTCAGGCCGGTCCGCACTCCGGCGGTGACCGTCAGGGGCTTCACGTCGAAATAGGTCTCGGAAAGCTCCTCGAAGGCGCCGGTCAAGTTGGGCACCACGCTGCACATACACACGTCGGTGATCATCGACCGTTCGACTCCGTTCAGAGCCAGAAGGTCTCGAAGCATTAGGCCGTACTCGTCAGAGGACCGCCTGGCGTCCGTTGAGACCCGCAGCTTGGCCACCAGGCGGTCGTCCTCGAAGACGCCCAGGTTGACCATGCTATTGCCGATGTCGACCGTTAAGAGCATTTAGTAAACCTTGCCCGAATCTCCCCCGAAACTGCCCGGAATCTCCGTTGTCTGTTGTTTGATATCTGACGTGTCCGCAATTATACGGTACGTTTGCAAAACGGGGCAATGACGGGCTTCAGGGCCCGCCGGTTGGGTGAGAATCGGCCAGAGTTTGACCAAGAGGCCCGGCCTGGGCGTGGAGTTGGACGAAGCAGCCTGCGAGCGGTACCGGGTCGAGTAGGCGGCTAGATACCCGCGGACGTGCCGCCGTGACGCTCGGCCAGGATGCGGCCGTAGTCCTCCCGGCGCCAGCGGTAGGGCATGGTGCGGACCTCACCGGGCTCCCGGGCCGAACTGAGCAGGGTCAGGGCGTCTTCCAATACGACCCGCTGCTGATCCGGGTTGCCTGGGGCGCCGAAGGGGCGTCCGAAGGGGAAGCGGAGCACCAACCCGCGGGGCACCGACATGGTCTCGGCCCTGGTGCGGTCCACCATGAGCACCACCGTGGGAATGCCGGCCGATTCGATGGCCCGGGCGATCAGTCCACCGGACTGATGGCAGATGGGTCAAGTTGTGCCGATGATCACTCCGTCGACCCCGTCTTCCTTGAGCCGTCCGGCCACCTCCGGCCCCGTCACCTCGATCAGCCCCGACGGATCGGGGATGTAGCCCATGAAGCTGTAGGTCGGCGTCAGGGCCTCGCCCACCATTCCCTCGGCCACCATGTCCGTCAGCCGGTGCATGGCCAGGACCGTGTCCACGTCTTCGGCGACGCCGGTGGTGTCGTAGTGGGTGTGGGCCACCCGCAACTGGTCCAGAGGGGTGTCCAGCGGGATCTCCCGGTAGCTCCAGTCGCCGTCGGTGTCAAAGGGCTTCTGGCCCTCCACGTAGACGCCGCCGGTGGTCATGACCGCCACCTTGGACTCGGACAAACGTTTCTTGAAGGGAGTCCAGGGGGCCTCGTCGAAACCCATGGGAAGGGCGACCCGCGCCGCTATCTTGTCTCCCTGCTCCTCCAGGAAATTGTCGACCGGCGACCAGTCCCCGGTGTCCCGGGCCTCCACGTTCAGATTGAACAGGCGGTTGAAGAACTCGGTAACTTCGTCTTCCGGCAGCCGCCGGAGATACTTCAATTTGGAGAACGGCGCCGTCTCCGGGTTCTTGATCAGGTCCATCTTATCGATCGCCATGCTTCCTCCCGATTAAAGGCCAATGACCCCCGGTGGGGGCGATTGGCCACTGTTGTATCCGATGCCGCACCCAGCATAGATGGTGCGTTGCGGCACAAGCGGTGTCAAGCATACAGAATATCTAGCCTTCAGGTCTGCCCGTTGAATCGGCTATGGAGTATAATCAGCCCGGAGCGGGACCCCGAGTTATTTTCCCGGTGATTCCCCGCCCGGAACGCTCCGCCAAGATCACCCCGCGATCTACCTGGCCACGGGGACCGGGTTGCATAACGGGTTGCCTAAACTGAAGGGACTGGGTTAAATGAGTAAGTTTATTGACCGTCTGGACGAGATAATCGATGGGTCTCCCGCCCGCATGGGCTTCGGACCCGCCAGGGCCGAGAAGACCCCTGGCATGGCGTTGATAGTTCACGTCTCCAGCGACCACGAAGCGGGCGCCGCCACCGCCACCGGCGTTTCCCCGGACGGGATAATCATCTCTGGCCTGAGCGGACCGGCCCAGATCGGCGCATTGAAGGATTCCCTATCCGATGTTATCTGGGGCGTCCGGACCGGTTCCCTGAGCTCCGAGGACGCCAAGGCCTACTTGGAAGGCGGCTGCGGGCTATTGGCCTTCCAGCTAAAGGGCACCTCCATCGGGGCTGTGGCGTCCGAGGACTCGGCCAGGGTTCTGTGCATCGACCCCTCCGTCAGCGTGGAGGATCTTCGGGACATCAATGCATTGCCCGTGGACGCCGTGCTCTTTCCCCTGGCCGGGGCGTCGTCCTCCTGGACCCTGGACGACCTGGCCAAGGTGGCCCGTATCCGGGGGCGCTTGGGCCAGTATCTCCTGGCCGAGATAACTGAACCGCCCAGCGCTGACGACCTCAAGATTCTGCGCAGCGCCGGTATCAACGGGCTGGTGTTGGACGTTTCCGCCGGCAAGGAAACCCTGGAGTCGCTGAAAAAATCGTTGATGGACATGCCCAAGGCCGGCCCCGAGCGCAGTGGCAAGTCCAGCGCCATCCTGCCCGGGGCCTCCTATTCTTCGCAGCGAGAGGAACCGGCCCCCGAGCCCGACGAGGATGACGAGTAGCGGTATCCCCGGCCCGCTCCGGCTTAGCCTATGCTGCTGGGTTCCTACCAACTGCTCCAAGACGACCCGTCCGGCTTTATCCGCCTGGCGGTTCTGGTCGCCTTCGCCCTGGTCACCGCCGTCACCATCCACGAATTCAGCCACGCCCTGGTGGCCACCGGCCTGGGCGACAACACCGCCCGGCGCCTGGGCCGCCTGAGCCTCAACCCCATGCGCCACCTGGACCCCGGCGGCACGGTCATGATGTTGATCGCCGGGTTCGGTTGGGGCAAACCGGTCCCGGTGGACCCGCGGCAACTGTCCCACGGCCACACCGGCACCGCACTCGTGGCCGCCGCCGGGCCGCTCTCCAACCTGGTGTTTGCCTTCCTGCTGGCCATTCCGTTCAAGACGGGGGTACTGGTCCCGGCTTCCCTTTCGTTGGACCGCGTAGCCCATGTGATGACCGGCGGCCTCAGCGAAGGCATCGCCGATATCTTGGTGGTGGTGATATTTTTCAATCTTCTGCTGGGGGTATTCAACCTCCTGCCTTTGGCCCCATTGGACGGCTCGCGGGTGTTGGCCGGTTTCGTGCCCAGTGAACACACCGCCGCCTACAGCAGGTTACAACGCAACGGTCCTGGAATTCTGGTGGCTATCATCATGCTCGATTTCGCCCTGGGCCTGGGCATCCTGTGGGGGACAATCGGCCCGGTCGTGGGCATGTTGACGACCGCCGCGACGGGCTACTGATGTCCTCAGCGTGATAAACTGACAAACGCCCATCCCAGACTGGGAGACGCCTGATAATGGCCACCGAACACACCCACGAACACATCCCCGAAGAGACCTACGGCGTGCTGCCCGATGAGGGCGTCGTCGAACTTACCGATACCCTGACCGGCTACATGCACGAGATCGAACTCGGCGGCCTGACCGACATCATGGGCCAGGTGCTGGACGACTTCTTGGAGCAGTCCGGCGGCATGCCCCGGGACCTGAAGGCCGATGACGCCTTCGAACAGATCACCCAGAACCAACTGGCTGTGACCCTCGCCTACCACCTGGGCCGCCTGGAAGGCCGGTCGCCCCAGATCGTCCAGAAGATGATGGACGAAGCCATTGAGAAATGGGGTATCCACCAACTGGAAGAGTCCGACGAGATAACTGACCAGGACCTGGAGAGCCCCAAGGTCCAGGTCTACCCGCGCCTCAGGAGAATCGAGTATCAAGAGGCCCCCCAACCAAATGTGGAGCTCGGCTGGGAGACTGAAAACGCCGGCGAGGGCGACGGCGCTCCCGAATAGTCCTTCAACAAAATCCGACCAGAGAGAAGCCAATGACCACCGTACCCGCCTATGACCTACTGCTCACCGGAGGAAACATATTGGACCCGGCCCAGGGCATTGA
>JACZXN010000154.1 GCA_022571575.1 Chloroflexota bacterium
GCAGGCTGATCTCGATTCTGGACCTGGAAAACCCCAGCCAACCGGCATCGAATGAGGAGTGAGTATGACCACATCTGAGAGCACAACGGAAGCCCTGCGGGAGCGGCTCCGCAGTCTGATTCCCGAGGGAGGGAAAGACGGCCCCACCCAGGGAGTGAACCACATCGCGGTGTTTGCCAAAGACCTGGAAGCGACCGCCAAGTTCTACTCGGAGATCATGGACATGCCGGTGGTAAGCGTCGCCCCAAACCGGGATGTGGATGAGTCGACCCACATGAACGTGGCCATCGGAAACGGGATGCGTCTTTCCTTCTTCGACTTCCCCCACGTGCCTCGCCTGCAGAGAAAGGCGCCGGAGGGCGTGGGCAACGTGATGCACATAGCCCTGCCCATCGCCAGGAACATCTTTCTGGAGATCAAGGGGCGGTGTGACCGGAACAAGATCAAATACCAGGAGGTCGGTGGGGCCATCTACGTGAAGGACCCCAACGGCCTGGCCATCGAGTTGATGCCCTTCGATTAGGTCCGGGCATTTCGTACCCTGGTTCAAGAAAGTGGGGGCGTCCCGATTTATCGGGACGCCCCTACCCACGTAAATGACCGGCCGCCACTGCGGGCGCTATCCGGGGAACACCCCGATCTTGTCCAGGATCCGGGCCAGTTCCCCTATTCCTTCGCGAATCGTCTCGGCCGGCGGGTGCCCGAAGCACAGCCGTACGTAGTTGGCCCCCTCGCCCGACGGCGAGAACTGGGCGCCGTTGTAGTAGCCGACTCCCTCTTCGTAGACCTGGTCCTGCACCGCGGCCAGGTCGGTGCCCTCGGGAAACTTGACCCAGACGTAGAGCCCGCCCTGGGGAGCGGTCCAGGTTACCGAACCGCCGAAGTTCTCGCCCAGGGCCGCCAGCATGGCGTCCCGTTTCGCCGCCAGCGCCCGGTTGTGCGCCTCGATGTGCTGGTCCAGGCCGCCCTTCATGTATTCGGCGACGGCCAGGGCGGTGAACTGGCTCACCGCGCCGCCCGACTTGAAGCTCCAGGCCCGGTTGATGACCTCCGGAGGGGCCACCAGGTAGCCCATGCGCATGCCGGGGGCGATGATCTTGGAGAATGACCCGACGTAGACCACCCGGCCGGTGTCGTCCAGGGAGTGAAAGGAGGTCACGTCTTCGCCCTCGAAGCGCAGGTCGGCGTAGCAGTCGTCCTCGAACACGGGAATGCCGTGCTTACCGGTGACCTCCAGCACCTGCTTCCGGCGTTCCAGGGTCATGGTCCAGCCCATGGGGTTCTGGAAGGTGGGGATGGTGTAGAGGTACTTGACCTTTTTACCCTTGGCCGTCTGCTCCGTGATCACCGAGTCCAGGTCGCCGGGGAGGATGCCGTCGTCGTCGCACTTGACGCCGACAACGTCCGCCCCGTACCGGCGCATCTGGCTCAGGGTCCCCAGGTAGACAAACTCTTCAGTGAGCACCACGTCGCCGGGGTCGGTCAGGGCCTGAATGACGATGCCGATGGCCTCGCCCGAACCGGAGGTCAGCACCAGGTCGTCGGCCTCCACCTTCATGTTGCGTTCGCGGGCCAATTTCTCGGCCACCAGCCGACGCAGTTCCGGGTAGCCCGAGGCGTTGGAGTAGTAGGCCAGGTCCCGGCCCTCCCGGTCGAACGCGCTCTTCAAAGAATCGACCAACTCGTTCAGAGGCAGGGTCTCAGGGTCTGGGTAGGCCACGGCGAAGTCGTACTTGGCGTGCCGGAAGGAGCCCGGAGGGGCGTCCTGGGAGTTCGCCGAGAATAGGTTGTCGTAGTTGAATCGTTGGGCCATGGTTCACCCCCTGTTGGTTTGGAGCTTCGTCGCGAGGGAAAGAGCTTGGTCAGAATGACAGACCGAATATCAGAATGGCGCCCTCACCATACGTCAGTACAGCCCCTCGTCGTCGAAGAAGGGTTTTTCGGCGTCTGGACTGGACTGGCCCAACAGACGGTCGGTGTTGAGCAGGCCGGCCCGGTTCCAGAGGACGAGGATCGCCCGGTCTATTAGATTCTGGGGAAGGCTTATCCGCCGTCCGTGTTTGACGGCCAGCCACTCGGCGTGGCCGATGGCGAAGTATTCCTCCATGAAGGGGGTCGGCTCGGCCTCGACGGAGGCGGCCTCGAGGATCTCTTCAGGCACCTGAGCGCAGGTGATATCGGGTTGTTCCTGCGCCATCTTGAGGTACCGGGCCTCGGTCTCCCGGTCCATCGGTTCAGGCATAACGCAGGCGGCGCCGGAGGGCGGATTTGCGGGATGTGATCATTGTTCCGAAGGTCCTGGGAATCCCGGTTTGAGGCATCTTGGCATGGTCAAAAAATAGCCTTGGCGGAGACCGTTACGGCTCCGCCAAGGGATGGTGGCCATGATTATCCTGGTCAATGGTCCTGGGGATCAGAGATTGAGCTGCGGCACCAGGTAGCCGGCCTGTTTATTGTAGATCTGCAGGCGGCTGCGCTGGGTGTCCACCACCATCAGACGGTTGTTGGCCGCGTCCCATTCCACCGCGGTGGGCTGGGCGAAGGTCCATTCCGGCTCGGTGGTCTGGACTTCCCGGCGGCGCTTGGCGTAGTCGTCGTTGGCGTCGACGGTTATCTGGGCCCAGGCCGACAGTTTTTGGGCGTCGCCGGTCAGAGAGGTGATAAACCGGCCTTCGGGGGTGAAGATGTGGACCCGGCCCCGGTCCCAGCGGTTCTTGGTCCAGTCGCAGACATAGATGTCGCCATCGGAGTCGACCGCCACGTCCGTGGGGTAGTTCAGGTCGCCGTGCTTGTTGCCCGGCCGCCCGATCTGGGCCTCGAACTTGCCGTCGGCCGAGAATTTCTGGACTCGGTGGTTGTTGAAGTCGGCAACGTAGACCTTGCCGTCTTTGTCCACCGTGAGGCCCCAGGGGCCGTCCATCTGGCCTTCGCTCACGCCCTGGTTGCCGAAGGCGCTGATGAAGGCGCCGTCACTCTTGAACATCCGCACCTTGTGGCTGCGGCTGTCGGAGACATAGACCGTGCCGTCGGGGGCGATGGCGATACCGGATGCGCCGTTGGGCTCGCTGTCGCCGGGCTGGACGGTGTCGAAGGAGCGGACGAACTCGCCTTCCTTGTCGAACACCGATACCCGGTTCAACCACTCGTCGGTGACGAATACTTGGCCCTGGCTGTCGGTGGCGATACCGGCGGGCCAGATAAACTGTCCCTCGCCGTTGCCGTATTTGCTGAATTCGCCCACGAACTCTTCTTCGCCCCACTCGGCGCCGATGGTGAGCTTGGTGATCCGCTGGCCCACGCCGGTGCGGTTCCAACCAACGTTGCTGATGCTCTCGCTGCCCCGGTTGGCCACGTAGACCATGCCATCGTGACCGAAGGTCATGGACACGGGGGTGTTGAAGCCCATTCCGGACTGGGCGCCGCGGCCAACGTTGTGGCTGTAGTCGTAGGTTCGCCCTGCCACTGTTTCCGTAAGCATTATTTTCCTCCGTATGTTGATGCCCGGCGTAGCGGCATTCCAGCCGGCCGTATGCCGGGGCATTCTATTACGGGCGGCGCATGCGCCGCCCGTACCAAGTTGACTTTATGCACGGGCCCATGCGGGCTCCGCCGTTATTCAGCCTGCCTAGGCGAAGATGGGCAACTTCTCGAAGCTGCCGTCCACGATCGGTTTGGCGTCCAGGCCCATCCAGTCTTCTATGATGGTGGTATACAGGCCGCGGAAGTCGTAATTGGGTACGACGTCGCCCTGTTCCAGGTCCTTGGCTTCCATGGATGGGTATTCGCTGTATTGTCCGCCCTTGACGGCGTCGCCGAACATGAAGGCGGCCCCGCCGGCGCCGTGGTCGGTGCCGGAACCATTGTCATGGGTCCGCCGGCCGAACTCGGTGAACATGAGGACTGCGACGTTATCGCTGACGTCGTGCTCGCGGAGGTCGTCCAAGAACGCGTCCAGGCCTTCGGAAACGTCCTTCCACAGCTTGTCGGCCATGCCGTTCTGGTTGGAGTGGCTGTCGAAGCTGCCGTGGTCAACGTAGAAGATGCGGGTGCCGAAATTGGCCATGTGCACCTGGGCGATGCCCTTGAGCTTCTTGGCGATGGGGGTGTCGGGATACTCCACGTTGGAGGAGTACATCCCAGGGGCCTGATTCAGGATGTCGGCGCCTTTCAGGGTGTCCAGGCCGGTCTGGCCCAGGTAGTCCATCACGGCGCTGCTGCCGATGGCCGGCGAGTACATCCGGGCGAAGCGGTCCAATATCTTGGTCCGTTGTTCCACCTCGGTGATACCGGTGAGCAGGCCGTAGTTGTCCAGGTCGTCCACCACCGCAACCGGGGTTCCCGTCAGGGTCAGGGCCCGGAACAGGGAGGGACCGAAGCTGACCGTGGTCAGGACGTTCTCCTTGCCGGGGTCCAGGTCGCGGGTGGCGCGCCCCAGCCAACCCTCGGTCCCCAACTGGATGGGCTCGCAGGTGTGCCAGATGTCCATCGAGCGGAAATGGGAGCGCGGAGAGTTGGGGTAGCCGATGCCATGGATGATGGCCATGTCGCCCCGGTCGTAGACCTTCTTCAAGGGTCCCATCTCGGGGTGGAAGCCCACCTTGTCATCGATCTTGATCACGCGGTCTTCGGCGATTCCCACCGTGGGGCGGGCGTCCCGGTAGATCGGGTTCGCGTAGGGAATAACCGTGTTCAGGTAGTCATTGCCGCCCGACAATTGGAACACAACCAATACCGGGTCTTTCTTTGTGCTAGTCATGTGTTAGCTATCCTCCTACGAATTAGGCGTACTGGTACTCGCGCAACGAGACGATCAATTGGAGCAGCTCGGATACGCGGACCGTGGATTTTTCTATGTTGTCAGCCGAGTCCCAGGAGAAGTCCCCGCCTTCGGTGACGAAGCCGACCAACTCAACGTGGCTCTCGGGATTGACCTCCAGGGGACCCATCAGGTCCAGGCAACCGTCGACCACGGCCTCGGGCGAAGTGTCGCTCTTGGCGATCAGCCGGTCGACCAGATTCCTGATCCCAGGCCGGGAAACGTCGCCCACCAGTTCGGCGGTGAAGTTGACGCGGCGCATCAGGGAACCGCTGTTGATCCACTCGGCGCCGGTGTGCCATCCCTCAACGCTGGGCGGGTTGAGCAGGTCTTGGCCCATGTAGCTGGGCTGGCGGGACAGGTCGCCGATTCCGGGAGCGGGGAACTCGGCGCCACCGACCAGCCGGAGAGTCCCCACCACCACTTCGGTGGGGTTCTTCAGGCGCTCGTAGCGGGAGTTCTTGAAGAAGTCG
>JACZXN010000155.1 GCA_022571575.1 Chloroflexota bacterium
TATTTCACCATTGGTTTTAGTTGGGCGGACACACAATAATCCGCACGTGTGATTGGGGGTTCAAATCAGTAGTTTCTGAAGCCGTTCAGACTACATATATTATATCAGATTTGAGGCTAAATAGCCTCAAAAACAGGGCTTTTAGACCCTCATTTTATGTCATCTCAACACCCAAATCGGGAGATGCCGGTAATATCGTGCCTGTTGGGCAAAATCATTAACGTCCAGTTATGTCTAGTTAACTGGAAACTAGGCCTGAATCACCCTTGATAGAGTTACTTAATGCAGGTAACCGGTCAATAACTCCCTGTCAGTGGAATAAAATGGGCGCAGACCGGCAATTGCTGATCTGCGCCCATTGAAACTGGTAAAAATCGAGTCTGTTTTGCGTTTATTTTGGGAATATTCGCTTGAAGATTCCCGGTGAACCCTCTTCATGGACCATAAATGGCCGAACTTCGGTGTTCCAGACCGGTGTAACCATGGGGCTCCACGCCTTCCAACCTTCCCCATTTACCACGTCCATCGATTCCATTTCGTGGACTGTGGAGTACTTCGGCGCGCCCATCACCGCTTCCCAGCGCCGGGCCCGGATGTAGCCGGGGATCTTCAGCGCTTCGGGCAGCCGCTCGGTGTTGTAGGCCTTGTTGAACTTCTCTTCCAGCTCATCGGGCACCGACATCCGTCCCACCAGGATAACCGGCGCCATACCGGCTTGTGCGGTCTCCTCAGACACGTCGTCCGGGTAGATGCGGGTGTAAAGGTTCCTGATATAGGCCGTTCCGATGACACTGGGCGACATGCGCTTGGACCACTCGGTAGGCTCTTTCAGCCATTTCTGCCAGGCGTCGGTCTGCCAGGTATCGGCCGACTCCAGCTCGTAGCAGGCCAGGTAGCGGGGCCCGCCCTGGACCGCCTCGTACCGTGCGGCATTGAGCACGCCCGGGATCGACAAACGCTCCGGGATGTGTTCTTCGTTGTACCACCGGTTGTATTCCTCTTCGTGCTCGGCCGCCACGTCGCTATAGACCATCAGCAGGCCGTTTCCTTTCTTCGCTGCCATATTTACTCCCTTGTTCTATGTCTTTGTGTGTTTCAAGCGCCGGGTCCTGGTTCCGTCCCCTGGCCGGTCCAGTCCCCTGGATAATAATGCTGCCCGGTGCCGTGGCTATCCAACGCATATCTCATTGCGTGAAATATGGGTTCCGGGAGTCCGTCCAGTGGGAACCAGCCGCTGTCGATGAACGCTTCCGGCTCCATCAGCCTGGGCTCCTGACCGCCGATGTCGCCCAGAAACTCGATGTCCACGTAGTGCTTGCCGTAGGCGATGATGTTGCTCAAGCACAGGAACCGTAACTCGCCCACCTTCACGCCCAGTTCCTCCATGGCTTCCCGCCGGGCGCATTCCTCCAGGGTCTCGCCGTTCTCCAGGTGGCCGCCGGCCGAGGCCCAGGTGTCCTCGCCGTGGGCGCCGTGCCGCTTGGCCAGAAATACCCTGCCGTCCCGCACGAAGATCACGCCCACGCCAACCTGGGGCCTTGGTGCCTCTGCCGCCATGGCGCCGAGTATAGCATGGGGCCTACGGACGCCAGCCAGACCCTCGCCCGCCGGCGCCGCTTGCCCTATAATTGGCCGATATTTCCGGTTCAACCGGGAGCCTGGTCCGGCGCGCACAAGGTCAGGCAGAGACCGAGGAGGGACACCGATGGCGGAATATGACCGGACGGTGATAACCAGCAGCCAGGCGCCGCAACCCCTGGGCGCATACTCCCTGGGCATGAGCGTAAGCCCTGGAAAACTGGTCTACGTCGCCGGACAGGTGAGTGTGGACTCCAGCGGCAACCTGGTGGGCAAGGGCGACGCCGCGGCCCAGACGCGCCAGGTCCTGCAGAATATCGGCCACGTCCTGGCGGGCGCCGGGGCGGATTTCAGTAACGTGGTCGAGTTCACGACCTACGTGGTGGGGCGGCCGGCGGTCCAGGGATATCTCCAGGGCCGAAGCGAGGTCTACCCAGACATCTACCCCAACGGCGACTTCCCGCCCAACACCCTCCTGGTGGTGGCCGGCCTGGTGAACGAAGATTTTCTGGTTGAGATAAAGGCGGTGGCCGTGCTGCCCTAAGCGATTCGCCTAAATCTGGCATCCCGTGTTGATAAGCTGGGTTAAAAACCGTTCGTGGTGAGCCCCATCGAACCATGGCTGCGCCGAAGCCCAGGCCCTTCGACGGAGCTCAGGACGAACGGATGACTATAGCGGTCATTTCTAAAATTAGGTACTAGGTCCCGGTGAATCTGGGCTCGTTAAATCTGGAACCCGGAGGAAGGAATTGGCCGATCAAGAGCGGCTGTTAAAAACGCTGATAGACCTGATCAAGATCGACAGTCCCAGCGGCGAGGAAGACGCCATGGACCGGGAGGTAAGCTCCCGGCTGGAGGCCTTGGGCCTGAAGGTGTCCCACGACTCCTACAACAACGTGATCGCCAAGCTGGCGGGACGGGGACAGCCGGTGATGCTCTCCGCCCATCTGGACACCGTGGAGCCGGGGCGGGGCATCAAACCGGTTATGGACGGAGACGTGCTGCGGTCCGACGGCAGCACCATCTTGGGCGGCGACTGTAAGGCGGGCGTGGCCATCGTCCTGGAGGCCCTGACGGCGGTCATCGAATCCCCTGGGGAATCGGGCGGCGGCAACCGGGCGATCGAGGTGGTGTTCACCCGCCACGAGGAGGGCGGCCTGGTCGGAGCCCATAACCTGGACTTCAGCATGATCTCCGCCAGGGAGGGCATCGTCTTCGACGGCGAGGGGCCTCCCAACCGGGTTACCGTGTCCGCACCGTCCCAAAACGTGGTCACCGCCAGGATAACGGGGCGCGCCGCCCATGCTGGTCTTGAGCCGGAAAAGGGCATCTCCGCCCTGCTGATCGCCGCCGAGCTCCTGGGGCGGCTGCCCCTGGGCCGCATCGACGAAGAGACGACGGCCAACATCGGCCGCCTGGAAGGGGGCCTGAAACGCAACATCATCCCTGAAGAAGCCGTTCTCGACGGAGAGTTCCGGAGCCGGAACAACGAGAAACTGGCCGATCTGGAACGCAAGTTCCGGGGGGTTTTCGACGAGGTCGCCTCCAGATACCCGGAGGCGAGGATCGTCCTGGACATCGTCAACACCTACCAGGCTTACCATATCGAGGCTGACAGCCGGGCCGTCGCGGTCATCGGCCGGGCGCTGGCGGGCATGGGCCTGGAGCCGGTCCTGGAGTCCACCGGCGGCGGTTCCGACGCCAACGTATTCATCCAGAAGGGAATCACGGCCATCCCGGTGGGCATCGGGGTGCGGGACTTCCACACCACCTGGGAGACCGCGGTCTTATCCGAGGTCCTTCTGGGAGCGCAGATGTGCGAGGGAGTTATCAGAGGGACTTAGGGAATCAACACAACCGGGCTGACCGGCGGGCGCCGCGGTTTATTTTTGCGAAGGCCTCAAATAGCTGCGTTTAGGGTACCCGCCGGCGCCGCCTGGATGGTCCCTCACTGCTACGGTGTTATAATGCTGGGCGCCGGACGGGCGACCCCATATCAGGTTGGAATCCCACTCCTTCCGCCAACATCTAACATCCTAAAGCTGGACCGTCCAATAGGCGCCGGCTTGCCCGGGATCTGAACCTGGGCTCAATATGATTAACGGCTTCCAAGCCGGAAGGGATAGTTACATGCCAGACCAGCCGAGTGAGCAGGCGATCAAGAAGATGCGCGTCTTCGTCGAGAAATATTGCGAAAAATCCGGGACCACCGTTTCCCCGGTCGAAGGGGTGACCGAGCAAGTTATCCTCGGTCTGGCAAAGAACGTTGACGAGATCGGCCGGCCCTTGTGTCCCTGCCGTTTCTATCCCGACAAGAAGGAAGAGATCACCCACCGCACCTGGATCTGCGCCTGCGACGACATGCAGATCTACAAATATTGCCATTGTCTGTTGTTCGTCGATAAAGACGGGCTTCCCATCACTGAGTACCTGCCCGAGGACCACGAGGGCCGGACCATCTACGGCTTGGTGAAAGACCCGAACCCCGACAAGGGACGGCCCCTGCGGAACAAAGGGGAGGAGCGGGAGAAGGAACGGATCAACCGGCCTTCCTAACGTGGGAGGCACCGCACTTGGTTTCGGAAATCACCATGTTGGACGTGCGCTCGTGGTGAGCTCCGGCCGAAGGTCGCGAGCCTCCCCGCTGCATCGGGAGACCCGTCGAACATCGATGCGCCGAAGCCAGGGTCCTTCGAGTGGCTCAAGACAAACGGTGGTGGCAACCCGGTTTCTCTCGCGGTGAAGGTTTCCCATAATCGATTAGCCCGTCGTTAAATAGCGCACAGGAGGGTTCAGATGACCACGGTCAACAAAAAGCGTCAGTTGGCGCGCCAGGTCTCCATAGTCGGCGCCGGGTTGTCCCAATTCGGGGCCTTTCCGGAGAAAGACAGCCGGGACCTGTTCGTGGAGGCCTTCCAAGACATGGTCCAAAGCATGGACCGCGGCTTTGAGATAGAGGACATCGAGTGCGCCTACGTAGGCAACTACTCCTCAGACCTCTTCGAGCACCAGGGCCATACCGCGCCCATCGTGGCCGACTGGCTGGGCATAACCCCCATACCGGTCACCCGCATCGAGAACGCCTGCGCCAGCAGCGGCAGCGCCCTACGGGAGGGGGTGATGGCCATCGCCAGCGGTATGTACGACGTTGTCCTAGTGGGCGGCATGGAGAAGATGACCAATCTGCCCACGAACAGCGTCACCGACGTGTTGGCGTCGGCGGCCGACGGCCTCTACGAGGTGCCCGCCGGGCGGACCTTCCCAGGAATCTTTGGCGCCATCGCCAAGGCCCACATGGACCGCTATGAGACCAACCTCGACCACCTGTTGAAGGTCGCCATCAAGAACCACGACAACGGTGCTCTCAATCCCAAAGCCCAGTTCCAACAGACCGTCACGGAAATGATGGAGCGCCGGAAGGCCCGGGCCCAGGAACGGGGCGAGACGGCGCCCGATTGGAAGACCGACATGGATTTCCTCAACGACGCCCAGGCCAATCCCTGGATCGCCTGGCCCCTGCGGCTATACGACTGCGCACCGATCACCGACGGCGCCTCCTGCGTGTTGCTGGTGTCGGAGGATATCGCCCATAACTTCACCGACACCCCCATCAAGATCGCCGGTATCGGACAGGCCACCGGCAAACCGCTCCACGACTCGGAGGAACTGACGTCCCTGTCCTCCGCCAAGGCCGCTTCG
>JACZXN010000156.1 GCA_022571575.1 Chloroflexota bacterium
ACCTATCCCCCGAAAACCGGTAGCCGGAGATTATCGTGGCCAACGCCGCCGTACTGGAACGACGGGTGGTGGACGCCCTGCGCAGGGCCGGCTACTCCAACGCCGGCGTGACCCTGGTCGTTGGCGCGTCTGGCGGCCCCGACTCCTCGGCCCTGCTTTACGCCCTGGACCGGCTTAAAGCCGCCCATGGCCTGTCCCTCCACGTGGCTCACCTGAACCACAACTTCCGCGGCCAAGAGGCCGAGGACGACGCCACCTTCGTGGCCGACGCCGCCAGGGAACTGGGCCTTCCAGTGACCGTGGCCAAAGAAGACCCCCACGAATACCAGAGGAAGCGCGGCATCTCATCCTTTGAACAGGGCGCCCGGGAGATGCGGTACGCCTTCATGGCCCGGGTCGCCAGGGACGCCGGCGCCAGGGCGGTGACGGTCGGACACACCGCCGATGACCTGGCGGAGACGGTGATGTTGCACGTGCTCCGCGGCGCCGGCCTGCACGGCCTCCGCGGCATGGCCGAGGTCTCAGAGTGGCCCTGGCCCGCCGATGCCGGAGGCCTGCAATTGTTTCGGCCCCTGTTGGACGTCACCAAGGATCAGACCGCCGAATATTGCCGCCAGATTGGGCGCCCCTACCGGGAGGACAGCGGCAACTATATGTGGCGGTTCACCCGCAACAGATTACGCCATGACCTGATGCCCCGGTTGGCCCAGGACTATAACCCCCAGGTCCGAAACGCCCTGGTGCGGCTGGCCCGTACGGCCGCCGAAGAATTGGACTTTGTGGAGCGGGAATTGGACCGGGTATGGCCGGATGTGGCCGGCCGGACACCGGACGCCGGTGAACATTCCATCCCAGAGGTGCGTTACTCCAGGACGGCGATGGCGGCCGTTCATCCGCTGCTGCAGCGCCTGGCTCTGCGCAGGGGCTACATCCTGGTGACGGGTGACTCCACCAGGCTTAGAGAGAGCCATCTGGTGGCGATGGAGGGCCTGGTGTTGGGAGAGCAGAGCGGCCGGACCCTGGAACTGCCGGGCGGGGTGATACTGCGGCGAGAATACGGGGAGTTGGTGCTGACGCGGAGTCAAGAACCAGACTGCCCGTATCCAGAGCTCCATGGCGGATACTCCGTCCCGTTGCCTGCGGAAGCCGGTGTTGAGACGGTGGTGTCAGCCGGTCCCTGGCTCGTTACGATGCAGGTTGGGATGGCTGGGGAGGAGCCCTCTTGGGCTGGGGCCGGGTCCGGAGGCGGTGACCAATGGACGGCGTGTCTGGACCGGGGGGCTCTGGGGGACGTGGTGACCGTGCGGGCGTGGCGGCCCGGAGACCGGATACAACCCCTGGGGATGCGGGGGCGGAAGAAATTACAGGACCTGTTCACCGACCTGCGGGTGCCCCGGCGCTGGCGGGGAAGGGTGCCCTTATTTGAGAGCGCAACGGGGATCGCCTGGGTGGTGGGTCACCGCATCGCCGAGTGGGCCAAGGTAGACGCCGAGGCCGGTGAACAGGTCCTTTGGGTCAGGTTCAGCCGGATCCAGACTGGTCTATCTAGTCCGGAGACTGGGGAACCGGGTGACTGCTAGGTCCCCATGAGGCGGGAGGGATTGTCCTTCACCAACATGCCCACCTCCACCTCTTCCAGGCCGGAGCGGAGCAGGGTGGCGATGCCCATGCGCATCCCCTCGGCGGGCATGGGGTGAAAGTCCTGTCCGAAGTCGGTGCTCAGGATGCACTTCTCCGGGCCGATGGCCAAGATCGTCTGGGCCAATTCTTTGGGGTCCAGCCGGTAGGTGGTCGGCATCACCACGTGCAGGCAGTGCTCGATGAACGCACCCATGCCGGCCAGAGTTTTCATGTCCTCAAGGGTCATCCCGGTCATGAACGACATAGTGGTGCCGTGGGTGACCACGATCCTTTGGATGCCCATGTTGCGGGCCTCGGCCACCAGGGCCAGGCTCTCGGCGGTGGAGATGTGGCCCGTCGCCAGCACCATGTCGTGGGATTTGATCAACTCAAGGATGGAATGGACCTCCGGCGCCAGGTCTCCGGACTGGTCCAGAAGGGAAATGCCGCCTTCCAGCCCCTTTGATTCCCGGTCGGCCCTGGCCGAATAGGTCGGCATCCAGACCACCCGGCCCCCCACGTTGGCCGTGGCTTCCACCGCCAGGGGGTTGAGGCCGCCCACCTCCACGTCCAGGGTGATGCCGCCCAGAATGGTAACGTCCGGCACCAGGTCGCTGGTGGTGGCCGCCACCGGATGGGTGGGGTATTCGTGGCTTTTCAGCACCACTCCCTGCATGCCCATGTCCCGGGCCTGTAAGGCGATGTCCACGGCGTTGGCCCGCCGTTCGACCTTGGGGTCAGGGCCAAAGTGCACGTGGATGTCCAGGGCGCCTTCCAGTATCCGGTCTATGTTGCTCACGCTCTCACCGTGGTGCTGAAATAATGGGTTACGGGGCCTCTCAGAGATCGACGGGCAGGCGCGGACCAGGCGGTCCGGACGCGCCCGTTTTGAGGCTTGCGCCAGCATAAATCAGGCGTCTACGGGTGTCAAGGAAATCCCAACGGGCAGGCCCGCCGCCGCCGGTTGCCACCGGGGAGCGCCGTTGGTAGCATGTTGACACTCTCGACCTGGAGGATGTGATGGACCTGGGACTCAAAGGCCGGGTGGCCATCGTCGGCGGAGGCAGCAGGGGGCTGGGCCGGGCCTGCGCCGACTCACTGGCCCAAGAAGGCGCCAACCTGGTTATCTGCAGCCGCAACGCCGTGGAGTTGGACCGGGCTGCCGCGGAGATCCGTGCGGCGGCCGGCGTCGATGTTCTGGCGGTGACCGGGGACCTGACCCGCCTGGCGGATATCCAGACCCTGGTGAAGCGAACGGTCGAACACTTTGGCCGCCTGGACGTCTTGGTCAACAACTCCGGCGGCCCGCCGGCGGGCCGGGCGGTTGACACCACCGAAGAGGTCTGGCTCCAGTCCATCGACATGGCGCTGTTGTTCTTCATCCGGATGAGCCGCGAATCCGTTCCCCACATGAAGCAGGGGGGTTGGGGACGGATAGTCAACATCCTGGCCAGTTCGGTCTTTCAGCCCATCGACAATCTGGTCACCTCCGGGGTGACCCGCATGGGGGCCGTGGCCTTCGCCAAGAGCCTGTCCGACGAGGTGGGCCGGGACAACATATTGGTGAACAACGTGGCCCCCGGATATCTGCTAACCGATCGGATGATGCACATCTTCGAGACCCGCTCGCAGGAAACGGGAGCCAAGGTGGAGGACCTGCTCCAGGCCCATTCGGCCACCATCCCGCTGGGCCGTTTGGGACGTCCCAGGGAACTGGGAGACCTGGTGGCCTTTCTATCCTCGGAGAAGAACAGCTACACCACCGGCTCGACCATCCTGGTGGACGGCGGCGTGGTCAGGTCGGTCATGTAGATCGGCCGGCTTCACCGTGACCGTAGCGCAAAAAGAAACGGGCCCGCCATCGGCGGGCCCGTTGTGACTTGCAGTGAATTCCCTGGAATGACTACCCGAAGATCACCGGGCGCCCTTGACCAAGTCTGGAAGCCATAGGGCGATCTCTGGGAAGATGATCAACAAGATGATTATGGCCGCCATCACCGCCATGAAGGGCAGCACGCCGATGTACACGTCCGTGATGGTGCCCACCGCCTCTTGTGCTTCCTCAGAGTCCGCCATCTCTCTTTGGACATCCCGGCGCACCCCGTGGAGCACATATAGGTTGATGCCCTCGGGCGGGCTGATGAGCGCGGCCTCCACCAGAATCACCATGATGATGCCGAACCACACCAGGTCCACTCCGGTGGCCACCAGGGCCGGCGCCAGGATCGGCACCGTGGTTACCAACATGGCGAAACTCTCCATGAAGGTCCCCAGCAGCAGGTAGAAGACCACCAGCACGATCACCAACTGGGTGGAACCCAAGTCCATGCCGATGATCCATTGGGAGATGTCATGGGATATTCCCAGCCGGGCGAAGGCGAAACTCAGGGTGAATGCGGAAACCACGATGAGCATGATCATCGACGATGTCCGGACCGTGGACAGTATCGAGTCTTTGATCATTTCGAAGTTGATCGTCATGCTCTGACGCATCTGCCCTTCGATAACCGGATACCGCTCTTGCCAGCCGGCGATCAGGCCGGTCTGGGAGCCGGAACCGTTCATCTTCTGCAGGAGCCACCCCACGACCGGGGGGGCCGAGTTATTTATCAACGCCAGGACCAGCGCCCCGCTTACACCGAATGCCGCCGCTTCCGTGGGGGTGGCCCACCCAGCGTAGATGGATCCCAACACCACCATTATTATGATGCCGATGGGAACCATGGAGATCAGACCGGTAAACTTGAGACGCCAACTGGTGCCCGGCTCTTTGGGCGCGATGCTGGGGAACACCAGCGCCGCGCCAACTATCATGGCCATCATCATGGCAGCCAAGAGGAACCCGGGGATAAACCCCGCCAGATACAGCCTTCCGATGGACTCTTCGACGAGCACGCCGTATACGATCAGGCCGATGCTGGGGGGATCAGGATACCCAGAGTGCCCCCGGCGGCCAGTGAGCCTATCACCAACCGTTCACTGTATCCCCGCTGCCGGAAGGTCGGCAGGGCCACCCGGCTGATGGTCGCAGAGGTTGCCACGCTGGAACCGGAGCAAGCGGCGAAGACGGCGCAAGAAGCGATGTTGGTGTGGATCAACCCGCCGGGGAGGAAGGACAGCCAGCGGGATAGCGCGCCGTACATCCTATCGCCCAAACCGCTGCGCAACATCAATTCCCCCATGAGGAGGAAGAGCGGTATTGCGATCAAGATGAAGTTGGTGTTGGTCTCCCATGCTTTGTTGCCCATGATGTTCCACAGGGGCGCATCGGAGAAGACACTCATCAGAATCAACGACAGAACGCCCAATGCCCCGGCCACATAAAGGCCGATCATGAAGAAGCCGCCCATCATTATGAATGCTGCTGTTATCGCCATACTTGTCGGTCCTCCTAACCTTTGGGCGTCGGCGCGGCTGTCAGCCGGACTGGAATTTCCACCTGAATGCCCCCACCCTCCATCCGGCCGTAGGTGATCGACGCGGAGGGGGCTGAACTTTCGACTAGACCCCCGATGTAGCCTCTTCAGCCAATACTGCACCGGACTCAGACACGGCCCGGTAACTCTCGGTTCCGCCCTGCATCTTGTGGAGCACCGGGAGCAGTGCTTCCGCGATCATGTTGGCCATCATGTGAAT
>JACZXN010000157.1 GCA_022571575.1 Chloroflexota bacterium
TGAAGTCAATATTCCTCTCCCCGTTGCCTGTACCCAGTGCGGTCAGAGTGTTCAGCTAAGCCAAAACGTGGCGCCCGACTCGTCTTTATAGACCTCGATACGCACCGGGAAGGCATCTTTCAGGTCGTCCAAGTGGGTGATCACCAGCACCTTCTCAAAGTCGTCGCCGATGGCGCTGATCACGTCCAGGATGCGCTCCCGGCCCACGGTGTCCTGGGTGCCGAACCCCTCGTCGATGAACAGGGTGGGCAGGGGCGCTCCGATCCGCTGGGCCAGCACCTTGGACAGGGCGATCCGCAGGGCCAGGTTGACCCGGAAGGCCTCGCCTCCGCTGTACATCTCATAGCTGCGGGGGCCCAGTTCGTCGCTGACCAATATCTCCAAGGTCTCCCTGGGTTCGCCCTGCCCAGAGGCCCTTTCCCGCTGGGTCTCCAGTTTAACGTTCATGCGGTTGTCGGTCATCCGGCCCAATAGCGCGTTGGTCTCGTCCTCCAACCGCGGCACCACCGTCTCGATGAGCATGGCCTGCACTCCCTGACGGCCAAATGCGGTGGCCAACTCCTGGTAGATGGACTGCTCGTCCCGCAGCGCGGTGAGCCGCGCCGATTCGGCCACTATCTCCTGCCCCAACGCTTCTTTCTGTTCCACCGCCTTCCGCAGGGAACCCCGGCGCTCGATGGCCTGCTCAACCTTGAGGCCCAGTTCCCGCTCCCGTTGTTCGGACCCGGTAAGTTCACGCTCGAGGGCGGCCAGACCCTCCAGAGCCAGCTTGGCATCCGCCATCTGGGATCGTAGCTGCTCCAGTTCTTCGCGGCGGCGCTGGGCCATGGCGGCGTTCTGTTCCGCCGTCTCCCGGACCCCCGGCAGGTCGGCCTCGGCCTGTTTCAGCCGGCCCTCCCGTTGGGCGAATTCTTCCAGATTGACGGTCTCTTGGTAGATGCGTTGGCGGGCCTCCGGGTCGTAGCCCAACTCCTGGATCTGGGCTTCCAGTTTCCTCAATCGGACCGTCTCCTCCGCGGCGAAGGAACCGTCCGCCAAGGACGCCCGCATGGCCTCCAGTTTGGGGACGGCCTCAGCCAGGTCCAGCCGGGCCTGCCGGGCCTCCTCGATCTGCTGTTCCAGTTGCTGCAGCCTCACTTGCCGCTGGTTCTTGGCCTGGGTCAACGCCTGGTCCCGTTGCGGCAGACGGCCCTCCAACTCGGCCGATTCAGCCTGCAGCGCCTTCTCCCGGGCCGAGGTCTCCCGGTACTCTTCGCGCTTGGACTCTATATCGGCCGCAAAGGTCTCCGCCAGGCGCTGGCAGCCGTCTTCACTCAACGGGGTCTGGCACAGAGGGCACACCGCTTCCTGGCCGTTGGCGCCGCTCAGCAACGCCTTCTTCGAATTCAGCTCCTGACCCTCGGTGGTGAACCGTTCCAGAGAACCTTGCAGTTGTCCCACCTGGACGGCCAGGGCGTTGAGGCGTTCCCGCTCCGCCGCCAGGGCCCGCTCCTGCTCCTCAAGCCCGGGACCCTCGTCCTGTAGCCGGAGCTGACCGGCCTCAAGCTGCTCCAACCCCTGGGCTTTCGGGCTGAGACGTGTCTCGATCTCGTTGGCCCGTTGCTGCGCCTGGGACTCCAGGAGTGTCCGTTTGACGTCGATGGCGCCCGAGACCGCCGTCCGCTGGCCCGCCAATCCGTCAAACTTGCTTCCGGCCTCTTCCAGCCGGTCGAAGGCACTGCGCGCCGTTGCCAGTTGGGCGGCGCCCTGGCGGATGGCCGGGGCCTGTTCCAGCAGCGTCTCAAAGGCCGCCACCTGTTGCTGGGCCGTCTTATGCGCGGCCTCAAATTGCTCCAACTCCCTGGCCGAAGCAGCCATCCGTTCCGTCGTCTCCTCCTGCCCGGCCTGTTGCCGGCGGAGCTCGCCCACCCGGTCCCTTGATGCAGTGGTTTTTAGCTGCCGCTCCGCCAACTCTCCGTTCAGCGCGGCGAGGCTCTCTTCAACTTCCTCCAGTTCCGCAGCGGGAGCCAGCAATCGCTCCAGTTCGCGGCGCATCCGGTCCACGTTGCCTTCCGCGGTCTTGGCGGCGTTCTCGGCCCAGCTATTCCGTTCCCTGGCGCGAGCCTGGAGCCGGTCGTAGACCTCCAGGCCCAGGATCTTGCTCAGGACGGCTTTGCGTTCCGCGGGGGTCTTGTTGGTGAACTCGTCGGCCCGGCCCTGGACCAAGAAGGCCGAGTTGATGAACGTGTCGTAGTCCATACCGATGGTCTGGTCGATGCGGGCCTGGGTCTCGCGGATGATGTTGCCGGTGACCGGCTTGGGAGCGCCGCCCTCCCCGCCGCCGGCTTCCAACACCATCAATTGCAGGTCGGAGACGCCGCCCCGCCGCCGTTTGCCGCCCCGGGCGTGGCTGCGGATGACGCGGTACTCCTGGCCGCGGGAGGAGAAGTCCAACTCGACCCGGCACTCGTCGGCGCCGTAGGAAATCATCTCGTCTTGGGTCTTGCTCCGGCCCTTGCCCCACAATGCCCAGGTGATACTGTCCAGCAGGGCCGATTTCCCGTGGCCGTTGGCCCCGCAGAGGCAGGCGATGTGGAGCCCGGTGAAGTCCAACGTGGGAACGTTCTCCCGGTAACACAGAAAGTTACGGAGGGTGAGCCTCAGCGGTATCATGGGGAAGGCCTCATACTGGCCCGGCCAGGGGGATCTGAAGGGGGACCGGCCACCTGCAACCTCCACGCGCCGTGGAAATGGCTCCACGGCTCCAGTTTCGACCTACGATCTCGACCTCAGGCCGGAACTCGAAACGTAGGTAATTCTAGCATAGGGCCAGACGTCCGCCGGAAGCCCAAGCCCGGCTATAATCTTTCACATCCGGTCGATCAGACCCGTGGACCCAGCCAGCGCAGGCACAAGCAAACAGGCGAAATGTCCCAACAAGAGTTGCATTCTTCAGAAATCATCCAAGTCAAAGACCTGCACAAGAGTTACGGCGACCTGAAAGCCGTGGACGGCGTCTCTTTTTCAGTGCGTTCCGGAGAGGTCTTCGGCATCCTGGGACCCAACGGCGCGGGCAAGACCACCACCGTCGAGATACTGGAGGGCATGCGGTCCCCCGACAGCGGAACAGCCCTGGTCAACGGCATCGACGTCCAGAAGGACCCGCGGGCGGTCAAGAAGGTCATCGGCATTCAGCTCCAGTCGTCCGCCTTCTTCGACCGGCTCAGCCTGGTGGAGATACTTGACCTATTCGCCAGCATCTACGGAAAGCAGATCGACGCGATGGAGTTCCTGGGCCAAGTGCAGCTTGCCGACCGGCGGAAAGCCCTCTTCAAGGACCTCTCCGGGGGCCAGAAGCAAAGGTTCTCCATCGCCACGACCCTGGTCAACGACCCCTTGGTGCTGTTCTTGGACGAACCCACCACCGGACTGGACCCCCAGGCGCGCCACCATATGTGGGACCTGGTGAACCGGTTCAAGGACGAGGGCCGCACCGTGCTCCTCACCACCCATTACATGGAGGAGGCGGAGGAGCTATGCGACCGCGTGGCGATCATGGACCACGGCAAGATCGCCGCCTTGGACCGGCCTGACGCGCTCGTTGATTCGCTGCTGGGTAAGGGTTTTCAGAAACAGCGGACCGAAAAACTGGCCAACCTAGAGGATGTTTTCTTGGACCTGACCGGCCGGGAACTGCGCGACGCCTGACCCGCGCTTTTATTTGATGCTAAACCGGTTCATTCAAACCAACCCGACCCTCAGCCTGACCCGCGCTTCCATGCGTATGTGGTTCCGCGACCGCCAGGCCATCTTCTGGACCTTCTTCCTGCCGGTGGTGCTCATCTCCATCTTTGGGCTGCTGGACCTTGGCTCCTTCAACACCGTGGACCTGGGAATCATCGACAATGCAGACAACGAAGCCTCCCGAAACCTCACCAGCACCATCAGATCCCTGGGCGCGTTCGACATCTCCGAAGAGGGGACCGAGGCCGAGGAGCGCCAGGCGCTTCTGGATGGCGACCGAAATCTGGTTCTGATCATAAATCCTGGATTCGACGGCTCCAAGTCGCAGGCCGACCGGCAGGTGACGGTTATCTATAATCAGGGCCGCGCCCAAGAGGCCCAGGCAGGACAGACCATCATCCAGCAGATCCTGGACGAGATGACCTTCGCCGATGCGGGCGTGGAAAACCGGTACCGCATCGACGCCCAACCGGTGGACAGCCGCAATCTAAGGTTCATCGATTTCCTTATGCCCGGCGTGGTGGCCATGTCCATCATGCAGATGGGGTTGTTCAGCGTGGCGTTCTCCTTCGTGCAGCTGAAGAGCCGTGGGATCCTGAGACGGCTGCTGGCCACCCCGGTGCGGCCGGCCAGCTTCCTCTTCGCTCAGGTGTTCACCCGGCTTTTGGTGTCCATCCTTCAAACCCTGGTGCTGATCGGTCTGGCGGTGCTGGCCTTCGACGTTCAACTGGCCGGGAACCTGGGCGCGATCATCGTATTGGCCCTGCTGGGTGGCGGGGTGTTTGTCAGCATGGGTTTCGCGGTGTCGGGCTGGGCCAAAAGCGAGGACGTGGCCGCGCCCATCGCCAACATCATCGCCCTGCCCATGATGTTTCTCTCGGGGGTGTTCTTCCCCAGGGACGCCATGCCCGATTCCCTGCGGGTGGTGGCCGACCACCTGCCCCTCAGCTACCTGACCGACGCCCTGCGCAACGTGGCCATCGACGGCCAGACCCTGTGGGCCCAATGGCTGGACATCATCGGACTCACCGCCTGGCTGGCGGTGACTTTCCTGGTGGCGCTGAAGCTGTTCCGCTGGGAGTAGCGGGCAGAGCAGACATCCTTGACCGCCCCACAAGCACACCCATACACTTGATGGCGAACGCCCGAGAATGTGGCGGTCCAATAATGGATCGAGCAGCGTAGTAAGAGCGAGATATGTTTGAGAACCTAACCGACCGGTTGACCGGCATCCTGAACAAGCTGACCAGCAAGGGCCGCCTGACCGAAGGCGACGTGGACGAGGCCCTGAGCCAGGTCCGGCGCTCGCTGCTGGAAGCCGACGTCAATTTCCGGGTCGCCAGGGATTTCGTGGCCGCCGTGAAAGAGCGGGCCCTGGGCTCGGACGTACTGGAAAGCCTTTCCCCCGGCCAGCAGGTGGTCAAGATAGTCCAAGAGGAGTTGACGTCCCTGCTCAGCGGTGGCGACCACTCCCTGACCCTCTCCAGCCAGCCGGTGACGGCCATCATGCTGGTG
>JACZXN010000158.1 GCA_022571575.1 Chloroflexota bacterium
TCGGTCCGGCCGAGACCATCGACCAAGCGCAGGTCGAGATCTCCCGGCAGATGCGGGTGATCGTGCGGAAGATGCTGGCCGAAGGCAAAGACCGGGACGCCATACTGGATTTCTTCGTCCAGCGCTACGGCAAGGACATCTTGGCGGCCCCACCCAAGTCCGGGGCCAGCCTGGTGGCCTGGCTGCTGCCCGTCGGTGGGGTGATGGCCGCGTTGGTGGCCGGGTTCTTCATCATCCGTTCCATGACCCGGCGGGGGCCGGTTTCCCCCGCTCCAAGTCCGGTCCAGGATGACGGCCTGGCGCCCTACCTGCAACTTGTTGACCGGCACCTGGCCCTGACCCGGGGCGGCGGCACATCCAACCAGCCCGGTCCCGGCGTAGAATCACCCGGTACGCACCGTTCTGATCAAGGGGATACTTCTGGTCCAGAAGAGAGTGGATAGATAGATGGCTGACCTTGGAGCAATAAGCCTCTGGATCGCCCTGGCCCTGACCGCCTATTCCACCATTGGCTCGGTGGCCGGCAAGCTGCGCTTGTCCCCAGCCCTGGTGGAGAGCGCCCAATCGGCCGTGTACGCCGCCGGTCTGGCCCTGCTGGTCGCCACCCTGAGCCTGGTCATCGCCTTCATCAGCCGTGACTTTGAGATTGCCTACGTGGCCGCTCACAGCGATCTGGCGATGGCCAACAGGTTCACCTGGGTGGCGTTCTACGCCGGGAACGAGGGCTCGCTGCTGTACATCGCCACCATCCTGTCCCTGATGTCAGCCGTGGCCATCTGGCGGGCCCCGGAACGGTTCAAGGACGCCCTCCCCTACACCACCGCCATCCTGATGTTGACCCTGACCTTCTTCGTGGCCGTGACCGCCTTCATGGCGAACCCCTTCGACAAACTGCCCTTCGTGCCCCTGGACGGAGAAGGGATAAACCCGCTGCTCACCCACTTCGGCATGTTCTTCCATCCTCCGGCGCTGATGGCGGGCTTGATCGGCATCACCCTGCCCTTCGCCTTCGGCATCGGATCCCTGCTGGCCGGCAAAACCGGCGACGAGTGGGTGGACGCCGGACGGACCTGGGCCATGATCGCCTGGGTGCTGCTGGCCAGCGGCCTGCTTCTGGGGTCATGGTGGGCCTACACCATCCTGGGCTGGGGCGGGTTCTGGTTCTGGGACCCGGTGGAGAACGCCGCCTTCATGCCATTCCTCGCCCTCACGGCTTTCATCCACTCCATCATGGTCCAGAAACGCCGGGGCATGTTCCGCATGTGGAACATAGTCCTCATCAACGTGGCCTTCGGGCTGGCGCTCTACGGCATGTTCATGAACCGGGGCGGCTCGGTCCCCTCGGTCCATTCCTTCGGGGCTTCCAGCTTGGGTTGGATCTTCCTGCTGTTCCTGGCCGTGGGAGTCGTGGTCCCATTCGCCATCTTCATCTGGCGTTACCCGCTGCTGAAGAGCGCCCGGAACCTGGACTCCATGCTCTCCCGGGAGGCGGCCTTCCTGGTCAACAACATCCTGCTCTTGGCCATCGCCTTCGTCACCCTCTGGGGCACCGTCTATCCCCTGATCTCCCGGCTGACCAACGACGAGGAGATCACGATCGCCCGCCCCTTCTACGACCAGGTGAACGGGCCCTTGATGCTGGCCCTGGTGTTCCTGATGGGCGTTGGTCCGCTGATCCCATGGCGCAAGGCCAGCCCGGCCGGTCTTCGGAGGTCGCTGCTGCCGCCGGCCATCGGCGGGCTGGTCACCGTGGCGGTCCTGGCGGCCTTGGGTTTGCATAAAGAATACGCCCTGATCGGGTTCGGGCTGGCGGCCTTCGTGACCACCGGCATCCTGATGGAATGGTTCCGGGGAACACGCTTGCGCCATCGCAGTTCCGGGGAGAATTACGCCGCCGCCTTCCTGCACCTGATCCTGGCCAACCGGCCCCGCTACGGTGGCTACATCGTGCATCTGGCGGTGGTTATGATCACCTTGGGCATAGTTGGCACCTCATTCTTCAGCACTCAACTAGACGTGGTCTTAAGCCCCGGAGAGAGCGTAACCATCGAGGACTACCGGTTGGTCTACCTGGGAAGCGTCGAGATTCCCAAGAGCAACCGGACCGAGTTCATCTCCACGGTGCAGGTATTCCGCGACGGGGAACTCTTGGAGACCCTCCGCACCACCCGGGCCTTCTACCCCAGCTTCAACATGGCCTCCACCAACGCGGCCATCCGCTCCACTCCCGTTGAGGACCTTTATATCGTCCCGAGTGAGAACCTGCCCGACGGAAGAGTGGGGTTCCGCATCCTGGTCAACCCGCTGATGTGGTGGATGTGGGTGGCCGGCCCGGTGATGTTGCTGGGCACCGTGATAGCATTGTGGCCGCAAACGGTCCGCTCACCGGCCCCGGTCCCCAGCCCAGGCCGGCTCGCAGCCGGGCGGCCCCGGCCCACGGCCGCCTAGCCTGTTTGCCTCCCCTGCTACACTGATTCCCATGGACTCCGGAACCGCTATATCCATTGCCCTCGGGGCCGTATTGGCGGTCTTCAGCGTTTTCATGGTGGGGTATTCCCTGGTCCGGGGACACAATCCCGGACCGGTCTCTCAAGAGAATGCCACGCCGGGCAGCGCCACGCCGGAGGGCGACGACCCGGCCCTCGGCGATATCTTCGACGCCATACGGACCCTGGAACTGGAGTACCAGTTGGACCGGCTCTCAAAAGAAGAGTATCAAGCGCAGTTCCAGGCCTACCGCGTTCAGGCGGCCACCGTGCTCAGAGACCAACTTGAGGCCGGACGAGGGGACCCGGCCTGGGTCTTGGAACAGGAGATACTACTGGCCCGGGACGCCCATGAAAGCGCCCGTGAAATGACCGTCCCCTGCCCCGACTGCAATGCGGCCGTCCCCAGAAGCATGGGCAATTGTCACGGCTGCGGCGCCGAGATGGTGCCCCAGCCGTGACCGTGAAGCTGTTCTTGCCGGCGGCGCTGGCCATCGCTGTCATCACTTTGTACCTGTTTCCCATGGGAGGGGCCTCCCTCCAGGCCCAGGAGACCACCCAGGTGCACGGACAGGTGGTGAACGGCACCGAGGGAGCAGACCTACCCGGCGACCTCAACGTGCTGATGCTGATAACCGGCGCGGACGGCCGCTTGACCGGCACGGGTCAGGCGAAACCCGACGCCCAGGGCCGGTTCGTATTCGAAGACGTGGAGATCATCGACGGAGGCTCCTACACCGTCAGCGTGGACCATGAGGGTGTTTTCTACGGGGCCTCAATGACCGCTGACGGTCTGGCGGATAGCCTGACGCTGACCGTTTACGAAACCACCAAAGACGCCTCGATGATCCAGGTGGAGCGGCAGGTGATGGTGGTTGCCGCCGTCGATAAGAACCAACGATTGATCAGCGTCATCGAGTTCGTCCGCATCTTAAATCCCAGCGACCGGACCCTGCTGCCGGACCTGACCTCCGTGGATCCGATCAGCTTTCTACGCTTCGCCCTGCCGCCCGAAGCGGCGGAACTCACCGTCCAATCGGACCTTCCCGGCGGGGATGTGGCATCCATCGGCACCGGGTTCGCCCTCACCTCGCCCGTCACGCCAGGCGCTCACAGCATAGACTTCTCCTATACCTTCCCCTACGATGGCGACACCATCTCCTACCGGCAGAGCCTGGTCCAAGGGGCGGGCATATTCCAGGTGCTGGTGCCGGAGGACATCCCGGACATGGCGGTGCTGGGGCTGAATAACATCGACCCGGTGAATATCCAGGGGACCCTTTACCGGACCTATGAGGGGAGGGATTTCCCGCCGGGTCAGGGACTGCAATTGGAGATCACCGGTCTGCCGCTGCCCGGAGTCTGGGCCCGCTTCTCCAATACCGTCACCGGAGGGGCCTTCTGGCAGATCACCATCCCCATCGCCCTGGGCGCCACTCTGGCCGCCATGCTGCTGTGGGGCTTGATACGGGGCTACCGTCCGTCTCCCGCGGGCAACAGCGCCCAGTTCACGACCGGCAAGACCTTGCATCCGGCTGAGCGGGCCGCGGTGGTCCGGGCGGTGGCGGCCCTGGACCAGCGATACCAGGAGGGCGGACTCGCGGAAGCGGATTACCGGGCCCAAAGACAGGAACTGATGGCGCGGGTCCTGGACCCGATCACGGGCCAGGACGGAGAACCGAACGGGGAGCAACCGGAATGAGTAAGCGAGGCTGGATAATGGTGGGTGGCGGCGCTCCGCTATTGGCGTTGATCGCCCTTCTGGCCTGGGCATCCATTCGCTCCGGAGGAAACCCCGGCGGGCTGGCGGTCAACTCCAATCTTGTGGAAATCAAGGTAGCCGCCGGCGCGGCCAGGGACTTTGAACTTCAGCTCTTCGGCGGCGGCGTCCTGAGACTCTCCGACCTCAAAGGCAAGGTGGTGATGGTGGATTTCTGGGCCTCGTGGTGCGCGCCCTGCCGGGTGGAAGCGCCGACCCTGGCCAAGGTGTACCGGGAGTTCCAGGGGCAGCCGGTGGAGTTTGTTGGGGTGGCCATCTGGGACAACCCCGGCGACGCCGAACTATTTCTGCAACGAGAGGGTCAGACCTACCCCGCCGGGTTCGATCCCAGCGGAGTCATCGCCATCGACTACGGTGTCCGGGGCATCCCGGAGAAGTATTTCATCGATCGGGACGGAATGCTCGTCAAGAAACTGTCGGGCCCGTTGACCGAAACCGTCCTACGAGACACCATTGACGAACTGCTGGCAAGATAGGTCCGCCCAGGTAAAAGGGCCTGGCTAAAGGGGTTGCCGATGAGTACGCCACAGGTAGCGGTTGCCATGGACTGGGGAGGCACCTGGACCCGGACTGCGGTCGTCAACAGGCAGGGCGATATTCTCTGGCAATCGCGGCAGCCCAACCCCCAGGACGGCACCAAAGAAGAGTACCTGAGCAACGCTGAAGCGCTGCTGGCCGCCGCCATCGAGCAGGCCGGCGGCCCCGTGGCCGGCATCGGGGCGGCCGTGGCCGGCCCGGTGGAACCCACCACCGGCACTTTCTATCAGCCGCCGAATCTGATGGTGCTTGATGGGATATCGTTCAAAGCTCTCTGGGAAAAGGCTTTTGACGTGCCAGTCTGGGTGGGCAACGACGCCAACCTGGGGGCTTTGGGAGAATACCGCTTCGGGGCCGGGAAGGAGTCCGCGGACCACGGCCGTCCGGTGAAGACCCTGTTTTACGTCACCGTCAGC
>JACZXN010000159.1 GCA_022571575.1 Chloroflexota bacterium
GGAAGACCACCTTGTGGACAAAAAACGCCGCCACCAAGGCGATCAGAACGATGACGACCGAGGTGGCTGGGTCCAACCACTCGGGGTCGCCCAATCCAAAGCGGGCCAGTATGGGTTCCATCAGCGCCTGCACTCCCAGTGCGGAGGATAGAGCGGGAAGCCTGGGCGGTGCGCCCGGTTCCCAGCGCCGGAATTATATCATTCGGTCTCGGCAGACCCGGCAGACTCGGCAGGCTCGGCCGGGCCGCCGTTCCTGACCCGCTCCAAGAGCAGCGGCAGCAGCTCTCCGGAGGGTCCCTTGAGCGTTATGTCGCACCAGGGGGTGAGGGCGGTCTCCTCGGGGTTCACCTCGATGAGCGCCGCGCCCAACTCCTTGGCGACCAGAGGCAAACGCGCCGCCGGGTTCACGGTGCCCGAGGTCCCCACCAGCAGCATGCAATCGCAGCTCTCGGCCTGCTCTCGGCAGGCCAGCAGCACGTCTTCGGGGATGGGCTCGCCGAACATCACCGTGTCCATCTTGATCACGCCGCCGCAATCGGCGCATCTGGGGGGCAGGCTGTCGAAGTGGTAGCCGTCCCGGGGTTGGCGGGCGCCGCAGCCAACGCACCGGAGCCAGGTCCGGTTGCCGTGGATCTCCAGCAGCGACCGGCTGCCCGCCTCCCGGTGCAGGTTGTCCACGTTCTGGGTGACCACGCATTTCAGCAGCCCCATCCGCTCCATCTCCACCAGGGCGTGGTGACCCGGATTGGGCTGGGCCTGGTCCACCGCCACCTTGAGCTCGTAGACCGGGTCGCCGGGCCGGTCTTCGTTGCGGAACCGGGCCTCCCACCACTCCTTGGGGTCTCGGATAAATTCCCGGTAGGACAGGTTGGTGGGCTCGCCGTGCTTGGTCCAGAGTCCGCCGGGGCCCCGGAAGGGCGGTATGCCGCTCTCCACGGAAAGCCCGGCCCCGGCCAGCGCCACCACGTGATTGGAACGCAGGATGAGGGCGGCGGCTTGGTCCAGCGATCGGGACAGTTCGGCGGTTAGCTCCAGCATCATTAATTGGGTATATTAACCGTGCCGGAGCGCTCTGAGAAGGGCAGCTCGCTGCGTTTTCATGGGGCGCCGTCTGTGTTGAGGTGAGGTTTAGATCAGATACCGGTTCTGCAGCGGCTAGAACGACGAGGGGAACCGCCTAAGGGCTTCCGATCAAAACGGATCAGACCGAAGTGGGAAACGCCCCGCGGCCGATCAGGGGAACGAACCGGCAGGGGCCCAGCATCTGCAGGGAGATACCCTCACCGGTGCGCAGGACACAGACCAATTCCTGCTGGTCACGGTTGCCCACCGGCACCACCATCCGCCCGCCGACGGCCAGCTGGGCGATCAGGGCCGGGGACAGACAGGGCGCGGCGGCGGAAACGACGATTGCGTCGTAGGGCCCCCGCCAAACACAGCCCAACGATTCGGAGGCATCTTCAACGACGATATTCTTGTAACCCAGATCACACAGCGTCTCCCGCGCCCGTTCCGCCAGACACCGGACCACCTCCACGGTCACCACCCGGCCCTGGGGCACCAACTCGGCCAGCACGGCCGCCTGGTAACCGGAGCCTCCACCCACCTCCAGCACCCGGTCCGCCGGCTGCAGGCGCAGTGCCTCGGTGATCAATGCTACGATGTAAGGTTGGGAGATGGTCTGTCCCTCGCCGATGGACAGGGGTATGTCCAGGTAGGCCAGGTGACGTTCACCGGTGGGCACGAACGCGTCCCTTGGCACCCGCTGCATGGCTCCCAGAACGGAACTCGACCTGATATTGCGCTTCAGGTTGGAGAACAGTTCCTTCCTGTTGGAATTCAGCTTCTTTTCCAATTCCGACTGCGGCATCGACTTCAATATAACATTACATAACATATGCCACAACAATGTTTCCAGGCGCGTATCCGGCGTCTCTCCAGCCGGCCGCCAGGACTGTTCGCGGGCTGTTTGCGGGCTGTTTGCGGGCTGTTTGACTGTAACAAACCCATATGCTAGCCTGGAAGAAGTGTGGGGCACACGGTTCAGTTTCTTACAGATTTTTATAGGTTTTCCAGACCAATTCTCACCGGATCCGACCTCGCGGAACCAGTTCTTGATGCCTGATGCATAATGGTTGATATTATTCAGACCACCGAAAGGCGAATCACCGACAAGTCCCAGTGGCTCTCTCTTCGCGACGCCTGCCGCCTGCTTGACGTCAGCAACACCACCCTCAGGCAATGGGGCGACAGCGGCTACGTCCGGGTCTACCGCACGCCCGGCGGGCACCGCCGGTTCCTCCGGGACGACGTTGAAGCCTTCGCCAACGCTCCCGAACAGGAGCAAGGCCGGGAAGACGCCATCGAGGACTCGGCCCTCCGCAAGATCCGCCGGCGCCTCAGCCGCGGCGACGTGGTGCAACAATCTTGGTACCAGAGCGTCGAGGAAGAGGGCAAGGTCCGGATGCGGCTCTTCGGACGCCGGCTGTTGTCCCTGCTGCTGCAGGGCGCCGGATCCCGCCGCCGCCGGCAGGAATTGCTGGAGGAAGCCCATCTGCTGGGCCGGGAGTACGGCACCGAGATGTCCGAACGGGACGTGACCCTGAAGGACACCATCGAGGCCTTTGTCTTCTTCAGGACCATGGTGCTGGACTCCACCAACCCCAACACCTGGACCCGGATAATCGAAGCGGCGGACCGGGTGCTGGTGGGCGTGGTCGACTCCTATGAGAAGTTAATGGCCAAGTCAGCGGCAGAGTCCAAGAAATAGCGTAAGTCGTATACCGGGCGGAAACCGCCCTTCCACATAAATTCAGGAGGAATCACTCACAGCGATGGACATTACCGACCGCGAGCTGTTGAACAAGATACAGGCCCCCTTCCCCATGGTTGACCATCCCTATCGGCAACTGGGCGAAGAGGTGGGGATCAGTGAGCAGGAAGTGCTGGACCGGTTGACCGAATTGAAACGGACCAACGTCCTGCGCCAGATAAGCGCCATCTTCGACACCCGCCGCCTGGGCTTCAAGACCACCCTGGTGGCCATGGCCTACGAGCCGAAGAAGCTGCACAAGGCGGCGCTGGTGATCAACAAACACCCCGGCGTGAGCCATAACTACGCCCGAGAGGGCTCCTATTACAACCTGTGGTTCACCCTGGCCGTGCCCCCGGAGCACGACCTGGAGGCCACCGCCCGGTACCTGTCCCGCAAGACCGGGGCCTTGGAACAGCGCATCATGCCCACCAAGCGGTTCTTCAAGATCGGCGTTAATTTCGACATGGTCAATAAGAAGGGCTCCTCCTTCAACTTCAGCCCGGACGGCTTCGACAAGGAGGCCGCCGACTCCTGGAACACGGCGGTGCCCATAACCGAAGCGGACAAGGCCGCCATCCGCGGGATGCAGGAGGACCTGGCCCTGATTCCCCGTCCCTACGACGCCATCGCCCAGGAACTGGGCATGACCACCAGTGAGCTGTTCGCCTTGGCCAAGGACTTCCAAGACCGCCGCATCATGCGGCGTTACAGCGCCGTGCTGCACCACCGCCGATCGGGCTTCAAAGCCAATGCCATGATCGTGTGGAAGGTGCCCGAGGAGCGCGCCGAGGAAGTCGGCATAATAATGGCCGGCCACGATGCCGTGACCCACTGTTACGAACGGCCGACCTTCCCCGACTGGCCCTACACCCACTTCACCATGGTCCATGCGACCACTCCCGAGGGCTGCGAGCAGATCAACAATGAGATCAGCGAGGCCACCGGCATAACCGAACGCATGGTCTTGTACAGCACCAGAGAGTACAAGAAGACCCGGGTCCGTTACTTCGTGCCGGACTACGACGACTATCTGGAATCAGAAAAACCCGATGCCGTGATCACGGCTTAACGCCACGGCTTTACGCTGCGGTTTTATGCCGCGGTTTCAAGCCATGGTTTTATGATAGAGAGCTTATGAAAACCTTTTATCCCGTTTTCCTCAACCTGAATGGACGCCGTTGCATCGTCATCGGCGGCGGACAGATCGCCGAGGGCAAGGTCCTGAAGCTGATCGATTCGGGCGCCAAGATAGTTGTGATCAGCCCCGACGCCACCCAGAACATCCGCGAAATCGCCGGCCGGGGCGACGTTGAATTGAACCTGCGCAAATACCAGACCGGCGACCTTGCGGGCGCTTTCCTGGTCATCGCGGCCACCAACGACCGGGTGGTCAATCAGGAGATCTTCGAGGAAGCCGAAAGCCTGGGCGTCCTGCTCAACGCCGTGGACGACCCGCCACGCTGCTCGTTCATCGCTCCGTCCATCGTGGAGCGCGGCCCGGTGACCCTGGCGATCTCCACCGGCGGCGCCAGCCCGGCCCTGGCCCGCAAGCTGCGGGAGACCCTGGCCGAATCCCCGGCCCTGGACTGGGCGGACGCCACCGGCGTGCTCTCCAAGGCCCGCCAGGTGATCAAGGAGCAACAGGTCGCCGTCGACCCCCAACGCTGGCAGTGCTGCATGACCCCGGAGCTTCTGGCCCTGGCCAGGTCGGGCCGCGAACACGAAGCCCTGGAGATGCTGATGAACGGGCTACTGGGCATGATTCCCAACGGGTTGTGCTCCAACATCGGCGAATGCGTTTCCGGCGGATGCCAGACCAGGGACCCGGGGAGCTCCGGCGGCCAAAGGTCCGCCGGCTCCGCGGTCAACCGGGACCGCATGCCCCAAACCGCGGGGGACTAACCAGGTGCCGCCCGGTGATTCAGCCGGCGATTCAGCCGGCCGGCCGGACAATCGGACCCTGAAGTTGGGTAGCCGGGGGAGCGCCCTGGCCCTGATCCAAGACGAATTGGTGATTGGCCATCTGAAGGCCAACAACCCGGACCTGGATTTCCAGATCGACACCGTCCGAACCCGCGGAGACGCCGACCAGACCTCACGCCTGGCGGGCATGGGCCTGGGCATCTTCGTCAAGGAACTGGAGCAGGAGCTTCTCGACGGCAAGCTGGACATCGCCGTCCATAGCCTCAAGGACATGCCCACCCAGTTGGCCGACGGCCTGGTGCTGGGCGCGGTGTTGTCCCGGGAAGACCCCAGAGACGTGCTGGTAAACCGGTTCGGCTGCCCCCTGGAAGAGATTCCCAAGGGCTCCAAGATCGGCACCAGCAGCCCCCGCCGCGCCGCCCAATTGAAGAAGTACGCCCCC
>JACZXN010000160.1 GCA_022571575.1 Chloroflexota bacterium
GCGTCCAGGATGGAGAATTGCAGGGCGTGGCCCAGGTGCAACTCCCCGGTAACGTTGGGCGGGGGCATGATGATGACGTAGGGCTCTATGCCCTTTTCGATCTTGGCGTTGAAATAGCCTTGGGACTGCCAGTCCTGGTAGATGCGTTGTTCAACGTCGGCGGCGTTGTAGGCGCTGGGCATCTGGGCGGAAGTCATTGCCGGAATCATTCTCCGTGGTTATGAGTGGCCGGGCGAAAATACTTCAACCGGCCATGAGCAAATATAACATTCGCCGTTGTTTAGCGTCCATGGGAGTTCCGCGGTCCCACATTCCGGGAAATTGGAATACAGGGGCCACTTCACGCCTAAAAAAGCCTTTTCGCGTTCTAAGGCGATTTACGTGGGTTAACGGGGAAAAGCCGACGTGGGGGCGGTTGAGGCGGGTTTCCAGATGCTATTTCCGGTGGAATTCCGGGCTTAGCCCCCGGCGGGGGGTTGTCCGGACCAAGGGTTTCCGTTGCAGTGCTGTTCCAGGAGGTCCAGCCGCCGGATGGCCTTCCGGGTGTCGCTGGCCACCCGGGCCGGGTCCCACAACTTGATGCGGAGTTTGTGGAGCCAGTAGGTGAACTCTTTCAGGTCGGAAAGGGTCAGGCTGCGGCGGCGGTCCTTCTTGGTCTCTTTCTGAAAGGTCTTGAGCAATTCGGTCCGGGGCTTGCCATAAAGGTGGTTGAAGGCTTCCTCGGTCAATTCCTCGGTGTCCTGGTAGCTGCGGGCCAGGTGCCGCTTGCGGACCTCCTCTTCCGACGCCAACTGCAGCGCCTCTTCCAGAACGACGCCGTAGCGGAAGTTCATGTAGGCCCGGTACTTGCTTGGGCCCAGGTAATCCCGGAACTGGTCCTCATCGACGGTGTCGGGGATCTGCCCGTTGAACAGCAACTGCTCCTTCTCGTCCGCGGGGATGGCCCCGTCGACATCGGCGCAGAGCCGCTCCGCCAGGAGCAGCCAGTCGAATGCTTCACCCTGGAGCAGATAGCGGTACCTCCGGCCGTCGAACGTCTCTTCGGGCATGGTCCAGCGGCCCATGGCCTCGAGGAGGGCATGGCGCCAGGGCGCTCCGGCGGCCAATGCGGTCCGCAGGTGCAAAATGGCTTCGGGGACACGGTGGCTGAGTGCGGTCTCCTTGACCGGTTCGAAGACATCCGAATCGACGGCCGGGGTCCAATCGTTGGGCTGGGGCATATCGGGAGGCTGGCTCATGCCGGGACCGTCCCTCCGCGCCGCTGATCGAAAACGCTGAGACGCTGGGGTTTGGGCGACCGGATGAACTCCAGGAACCGCTCTCTGGGCAGGGTGTTTAGGATGTCTTCCGGCCGGCACCATGCCCGGCGGGCCACCGCCACGCCGAAGCGGCGTTTGTCCAGGTGCGTGTGGTTGTGGGAGTCGGTGTTGATCACCAGGGGCACGCCCAATTCTCTGGCGCGGTAGGCGTGGGTGTCTCTCAGGTCCAGCCGTTCGGGAGAGGCGTTGATCTCCAGGGCCGTTCCCGTGTCGCGGGCGGCCTGCAATACCGCTTCAAGGTCGAACTCCACGGGTTCCCGTTGTCCCAGCAAACGGGTCGATAGGTGCCCGATGATCGTCACCGATGGATGCTCCATCGCCTTGATCATGCGGGCGGTCATGGTGGCCCGGTCCTGGCCCATGGCCGAGTGGACCGAGGCTATGACCACGTCCAACTGGGCCAATATCTCGTCGGGATAGTCCAGTTCTCCGCTGGCCCGGATATCAACCTCCGAACCGCAGAGGATGGTGATGCCGTATCTCCCCTGCATCGAGCGAAGCAACTCGATCTGTGACTCCAGACGCTCGTTGGAGAGGCCGTTGGCGACGCCCAGGCCCGCCGAATGGTCGGTGAGGGCCATGTATTCATAGCCCAGGGCGGCGGCGGCTTCGACCATCATCTCGATGGGGTCGTTCCCGTCGCTCCACTCGCTGTGCAGGTGCAGGTCGCCCTTGAGATCCGATTCCTCCAGCAACGATGGCAGACGGTCTTCCAGGCCGGCATCGATCTCATACATGCCCGTTCGCAGTTCGGGCGGCATCCAGGGCAGGCCCAGCCGGGCGTAGAAGCTCTCCTCGTCGGCGAATTCTTCCATCTGTCCGGTCCCGGTGTCGGTGATGCCGTATTCGTTGAGGGACAGCCCCCGGCGGTTGGCATAATCGCGGAGGCGGATGTTGTGCTGCTGGCTGCCGGTGAAATACTGGAGCAGGGCGCCGAATGAACCCGGCTCGCCGATCCGGAGGTCGACCTGCATCCCGGACTCCACCACCACGCTGGTCTTCTTGGGGCCGTGGACCAGCACGTCTTTGACCATTGGCAGGGAAACCAATGCGTCTCCCACCGATTCGGGGTCCGGCGCGGTGCCGATCAGGTCGATGTCGCCGATGGTCTCTTCCCAGCGGCGAAGACTGCCGGCGGGGAACAGAGGGCCGATATCCGGGCATCGTTCCCTCAGGGCGGCAATCACCTCTTCAGCCACCGGCAAAGCCTGGCCTATGGGCGTCCGGCTGCCCATGGATCGGACCGCTTGCCGGGCCGTTTGGATGTGGCGCAGGACGTTTTCAGCGGCCCGTTTACCCATCCGGGGCAGTTGTGCCAGGCGTCCGTCCGCGGCGGCCTCGGCCACTCCTTCCGCAGTGCTGATGCCCAGTTCTTGGCCGATGGCCATGGCGGTCTTGGGACCGATGCCGGGGATCTCCTTCAACTCCAGGACGCCCGGGGGGAGTTCGTCCAGCAACCTTTGATAGGCGGCCACCTGGCCGGTCTCGATGAACTCGGCGATCTTTTCGCTGATGGCTTTGCCCACGCCCGGTATCTTGGTGAGGTCCTCGCCGTTGGCCACGGCTTGGGCCAGGGGTGACGACAATTGCTCAATGGTGCGGGCGGCCCTCTGGTAGGCGCGTATCTTGAATATGGTGTCGCCCTTCATCTCCAGAAGGGCGCCCATATTCTCGAAGAGCTCGGCTATCTGTTCGTTGGTGGAAGCCATAACCGGTTACTCAGCGGAACTGCCCTGGATCCCCTGGACCATCTGGCTCATGAAGGCCGAAAGGTGCCGGACACCGCCGATGGCCGCCACGTATTCCATGCGCGTGGGACCGATGACACAGATGGTGCCGCGCACGCCATGGGGGACGCCGTATTGACACAGGATCACGCCGAAGGGACTCAAGAACTCATCCCGGTTCTCGGACCCGATATAGACGACTGGGTCCTCCGTCTCCGGCCTGGCGCTGAGTACCCGCTCCAGCAGGACCCTTTCCTCCACCAATTGGACCAACTCTCGGGCCAGTTCCCCATTGGCGAACTCGGGCTGATTCAGCAGTAGGCGCAGTCCATCGACGTAGTGTTCCTGAGTGTTGGCGGTTTCCGCCTCGCGCATGAGGCTCACAGAGCCCTCTTTGACCTGTTCCTCCAGCGGGTTGAGCTCACGCCGGTTCGACTGCATCTGAGACCCATTGAGTCCGCCCAGGCACTCATTCAAACGGCTTGCCGCCAGGTCCAACTGCATCTGGTCGATCCGTTGACCGAATGCCAGGAGTTTTCTAAGCAGCCGTGCTTCCTCAAGCACCAGCACCAGAAGCGCGGTTGACTCTTGAAGGAAGACCAACTGGATACGCTTGAGACGGGGAGATTCGGCCCTGGGCGCGGTGACGATGGCCAGGTTATCGGTGAGCCCCGACAGGATCGCGGCGCACCGCCGACTCCAGGCGTCGATGTCAGGCTCGGTTTGGGCCAGGTCGCGGTCCACGCTTTCCCGCAGCTCGGTGGGGAGCCGGGGAGTCTCCGGCAGCGATTCCACGTAGTATCTGTAGCCCCGGTCTGAAGGCACGCCACCGGAAGATACGTGGGGCCGGGAGATATAACCATCGTCATTCAGCCGGGCCATGGTGTTGCGGACGGTGGCGGAGCTGATCTTGTGGCCAAGGCTCCGGGCGATGTCATCCGACGCTACCGGAGTAGCGGATTGAAGGTATTCACCGACCAGAACGTTCAGTACTGTCGCAGCTCGCTCGTTGAGCATCAGTCTCCCGCCAGTACCGCCTCGAGACCCGCAGTTCGAGGCTGAGAAGGCTATTTTCCGACGTTAACATAGCTTTCTGGGCAGTGTCAAACGTTGACCGCTTGGGCCTATCCAAATTATACTCAGCCAGGGTTTTAACCCCGAGGTTTTTCCAACGGATTACCAGGGTTTTAACACCAGGGTTTTAATATCTAGAGCAGGTGGGTTGGGATAGGCGTGGTCTCTCAAGCTAGAACTCTTTCTCTCATCGACGTTGTCATTCCGGTAGACCGTTTCGGCGCCCGCATCGCCCGGGATGTGGCCCTCATAGTACTTTTCAGCCTGCTAGCCGCGGGGTTCGCCCGCTTCTCCGTCCACCTTCCCTTTACCCCCGTGCCCGTCACCGGGCAGACCCTGGCCGTGCTTCTGGCGGGGGCGGCGCTGGGCAGCCGGCGCGGCGCGGCGGCCATGGTGTTGTATGCCGTGGGGGGCAGTCAGCTTCCTTTGTTCGCCGGCGGCGGCGACGCCGTCTTCCACTGGCAGGCCGGCTCGGGCGGGTATATCTTCGGCATCACGTCCGGGTCTTCGGGGCTGGTCTGGGACCTGGCATCCGGCGGATACATCATCGGCTTCATACCGGCCGCGTTCGTGGTCGGTTATCTGTGTGAGCACGGTTGGGACCGGAAGTCTTGGATCATAGTGGCCATGCTGGCCGGAAATATCGTCCTCTATGTTCCCGGCCTGCTCCAGCTTTCCTTCTTCGTGCCCAATGACAAGGTGTTGGAATTCGGGCTCTACCCATTCATCGCCGGGGACCTGATCAAGCTGTACATCGCGGCCATCTCCGTCCCCGTCGCCTGGACCCTGCTAAATCTTAAACAACACCGGGATGGACCATGGACATAACCTGGTTAGGACATTCTTGCTTCCGTCTCCACGACGCCGACATGATCGTGGTGACAGACCCTTATCCTGCGTCGATCGGCCTGAGGGTCGATAACCGCCCCGCATCGGTGGTGACCGTCAGCAACCCCCACCCCAATCACAGCAACGCTGAGAGCATCGAAGGGGCGCCCAAGGTGTTCAGCGCCCCCGGAGAATACGAATTCAACGGCCTAACCGCCCGGGTTGTGA
>JACZXN010000161.1 GCA_022571575.1 Chloroflexota bacterium
CTGGGGCCAGGTGCGGGAGGCCAAGGCCACCATCGTGAACTTCATCGGCATGATGATGCCGGTCCTGTCCAAGAACGCGCCCATGCCCGACGACAAGGACAACACCGTCCGGCTGTTCTACGGCTCGCCCTCATTCCCACCGGATTTTTTGGCCGAGTTCCAAGAGCGGTTCGACACGGACATAATCGTCGGCTTCGGCATGACCGAGACCTGCTTCGGCACCATCGAGCGCATCGGAGAGGAGCGGCGGGCCGGTTCCTCGGGTGGCCCACGGCAGCACCCGGCGGAGGGGTTTCAAAACGAGGTCCGCATCGCTGATCAGGAGACCGGCGTGCCGGTGGGCGTGGACACCGTGGGCGAGATCACGATAAAGAACCCGGCCATCATGCCCGGCTATTGGCGCAACGACGAGCAGAACACCGAATCTCTGCGGGACGGCTGGCTCTACACCGGGGACCTGGGCTGGGTGGACTCCGACGGGTTCCTGTACTTCGTGGACCGGAAGAAAGACATCATCCGCCGCCGGGGGGAGAACATCTCGTCCCAGGAGGTGGAGAACGTGATCAAGCGCCACCCCGAGGTGCTGGACTGCGCGGTGCTGGCCGTGCCCTCGGAACTGGGCGAGGACGAGGTCAAGGCCTACGTCACGCCCCGGGAAGGGGCAACACCGGACCCGGAAGAACTGATCTATTGGTGCGCCGAAAACCTGGCCAATTTCAAGGTCCCCCGTTACTGGGAGATCCGGGACGAACTGCCCCGCACCCCATCCCTACGGGTCCGGAAAGACGTCCTCCGCCAGGAGCGCGAGGACCTGATCGAGGGCTGTTTCGACCGGGAAGCGGCGGGGATCAAGCTACGCTGAACGAGTCCTCGATGGAATCGGGACTGACAGCCGACCACCAGGAGCACCCATGCCCGAGAAACGTTACTGGCTCTTCAAGTCCGAGCCCAACGCCTATTCCTTCACCGACCTGATGAACGAGCCCGACGGGTGGGCCGAGTGGGACGGTGTCCGCAACTACCAGGTCCGAAACACCATGCGCGATGACATGAGGGTGGGCGACGGCATCCTCTTCTATCACAGCAACGCCAAGCCACTGTCGGTGGTGGGCATCGCCAGCGTCGTCCGGGAAGGATATGACGATTTCCACGGTCTGGACCCCAACGACGATCACTACGACCCCAAGGCCACCCAGGAAAACCCCATCTGGTCCATGGTCGACATCAAGGGGGAACGCGCCTTGGCCCAGCCTGTTACCCTTGATGAGATCAAGGCCAACCCCAAGTTGAAGGACATGCTTCTGATTCGGAAGGGCATGCGTCTGTCCATCCAACCGGTGACCAAAGAGGAATTCGACGAGGTTGTGTCCATGGGTGGTGGTTCGACAGGCTCACCATGAGCGGGGTGGGCTCATCATGAACGGGACGGGTTCACCATGAGCGGGGGTGGGCCGTGGACCAAATAAAGATAAACGGGAAGGCTCTGTGTTTGAGGTTCCCGAGAGGATAGTAGGTTGTATGAGCGTTTATTGGAGAATGGTCAAAAGGGGACAGAACCTGGTCGTTGACGATAGCGCCGGACTCGAGGAGATCGTTGGCGGGTTCCGGGAGAACAAGCGTGGCATCAGCGCCTACGCAAGAACCATGGGGTACGAGCCGGAGCGCTCGAAACAGGGATTCGACACGGTTGATGATGCCAAGGCGTTCGTGGAAGCCTTCAGCCCCTGGGAGCTTTTTGGCGCTCAGGACGTTACGGTAGACTCCGAGGCAAGGCCCATATTGGAATAGGCTCCGGTGGAACGAGCTTCGCTGGAACGAGCGCCGGTTGATGCAAGAACCGCCCGAGGAGCGTATATGTCACGCCTGCCACCCACGCTGAAAACACAGGTCCCGTCTGAGATGCAGACCAAATATGAAGGAGCCGCCGGGGCCGGGTCGGGCTTGGCGGCCACCTTTCAGGCCCTATTCGCCAACTCTCAAGTGGCGTCCGGGTTGGCCGACCTGCACGAACTTGTCGGCCGGATCGACCTGGAACCCTGGGTAACCCACACCGTGGCCCTGACCGTGGCCCATGAGCGGGGTAGCGCGCCCCTCTGGGATTCATTCGTGCCGCTGGCGCGGGAGGCCGGCGTCAGCGATGCGGTCATCGACGCCATCGCCGCCGGGACGGCGCCGCGCGGGTTGCTGCCGAAAGAGGGCATCTGGGTGCACTTCACGCAGGAGGTGCTCCGGGACAAGATGCGTGATTCCACCTGGGCGGCCACAACCCACCTGGTGGGGGATGAGGGCGCCGTCGCTCTGGCGTTCACGGCGTGCTACTACGACATGATGGCGCGCCTGAACCGCACCTTCGGGTTGGACGCCGCGTAGGTCCGGCGGTTTCGACTGGTTCACCATGAGCGGCATTCGGGCCAGGTGTCGGCCTGATGCAGCCGACGAAGAATCCCTTCCCCCGCGCACGGGGGGAAGGTTAGGATGGGGGCAATTCCTCGTCCGTCAACCGAAAACATGTCGAAGATGGACCGAAGCCTAACCAACCCAACAACGGAGGCCCAACATGCCAGAGTACAAGTACGAAACCCTGCTGGTGGAACAGGACCAGTCGGTCCTGACCATCACCCTGAACCGGCCCGAACGCCTGAATGCCATTGACGAAGTGATGCACCGGGAGCTGGAAGCGGTCTTCGGCGCAGTGGGCATCGACCCCAGCGTGAGCGCCGTGGTGGTGACCGGCGCCGGGCGCGGTTTCTGCTCCGGCGGCGACGTCCGCGCCATGGACGAACGCGGCGGGGCCATCGCACTCCAGTCGCGGCCCCTGGGCGCGGTGTCCCAGGGAGGCCGCCGGATATTACATAACATGCTCTGGGTGGAGCAGCCCATCATCTGCGCCCTGAACGGGGTCGCCGCCGGCCTGGGCGCGACCATCGCCCTATTCTGCGACATCATCTACGCCTCCGACCAGGCCCGCATCGGCGATACCCACGTGAAGGCCGGGCTGGTGGCCGGCGACGGCGGAGCGGTCATCTGGCCCCTGCTGGTGGGGGTGGCCAAGGCCAAGGAACTGCTGATGACCGGGGATATCATCGACGCCGCCGAGGCCGAGCGCATCGGCCTGATCAACAAGGTTTTCCCCCACGACCAGTTGATGGACGCGGCCATGGACCTGGCCCGCCGGTTGGCCAACGGGCCGGCGCTGGCCATCAGGGGCACCAAGCACGCCATCAACAAGAAAATCTGGAACGACCTGAATCTGTCCTTGGACATTGGTCTCGCCATCGAAGAGCGGAGCTCCCGCCACCCCGACCATTCCGAGGCGGCCCGCTCCTTCGTCGAGAAACGCACTCCCGAGTTCAAGGGAACCATCTAGAAATCCAGTCTGGAAACTCAGGCTAGGGAGGCGGTCTTGGCCAACGGCGATCAGCAAGCTGCCCAGGCGGCTCGGATTTTCCACGATGCCACCAAGCTGAGCTACATCAACCTGCGCACCAAGCCGCCCCTTTATAAGTCCTATCCCGGCCTGCCCCAGGTCCCCCTGCCCCAGGCCGCGCCACCTGAGATGCCGGTCCTGGAGGCGGTGTCGCGGGCCGCCCACGCCGGTTCCGCCCCGCTGGACCTGCCGGCCGTGGCCCAACTGCTCCACTATTCCGCGGGCCTGATCAGAAAGAGCGTCTCGGCCACCGCGGGCGAGGTCCACTACCGGGCTGCCGCCTCGGCGGGGGCGCTCTATCCCATCGAGCTGTACCTGGTCTGCGGCGACCTGCCGGGGCTGGGCGCCGGCGTCTACCACTACGCTCCCGCCGGCCATGCCCTCACCCAACTCAGAGCAGGGGATCTCCGGCCAGCCCTGGCCGCCGCCGCTGCCGACGACTCGCTGGCGTCGGTCCCCGCCACGTTGGTTACCACGGCGGTTTTTTGGCGCAGCGCCTGGAAATACCGGGAGCGGGGCTACCGCTACTGCTTCTGGGACAACGGCACGGTGCTGGCCAACCTCTTGGCGACCGCCAACTCCCTGGGACAGCCGGTCCGGGTGTTGGCCGGATTCGTCGATGAGAAAGTGGACCTGATACTGGGTGTGGACTCGGAGCAAGAGGCCAGCACCTGCCTGGTGGCCCTGGGCGCGGCCGCCGGTCCGGGAGACGCGGAGCCAGGCGGATTGAGTCCGATCGGCCCTGGCGACCTGGGCTTCAGCGAACCCATCTCATTTCCGGAGTCGGCCATGCTGCACGCAGAGTCTTGCCTGGACTCGGCCCAAGAGGTGTCAGAATGGCGGGGTCAGGCCCCAGCCACGGGGACGCAAGCAAATGTCCACCCGGACATCGAGTCCGCGCCGTTGGGTGAAGTTATCGGACGGCGGGGTTCGACGCGGCGATTCGCCAGGGAGCCCATTCCAATGGAGCAGCTTTCGGCATTGTTGGCGGCGTCCGCCACCAGGATACCGGCCGACTTTGGCGGCGGGCTGGCCGAGCCCTACCTGATCGTCAACGCGGTGGACGGCCTGACGCCGGGCGCTTATCACTATTCGAGTGAATCCGGAGAGCTTGGGGGATTGGAACTGCTGAAAGAGGGGGAGTTCAGGGAGGAGGCCGGCCACCTGTGCTTCGAGCAGGCCCTGGGGGCCGACGCCAGCGCCGTGGTCTTCTTTCTGGCGGACCTGGAATCGGTGCTGGGACGGTTGGGCAACCGTGGTTACCGGGCCGCCCAGTTGGAGGCCGGCGTCATGGGCGGAAACATCTATCTCTGCGCCCATTCCCTGGGATTGGGCGCCACCGGCATGACCTTCTTCGATGACGCCGTGACCGCCTTCTTCTCGCCCCACGCCGCCGGAAAAAGCCTGATGTTCCTGGTGGGGCTGGGCCGCACCGGGACCCCCAACCGGGTGAGGCCGTTCCGGTCCAGGTACGGCGTGCTGAAGGACTCCCTGGCCCGTGGCGCGGGCGGAGGGCGGCGTCCCGTTCCCGACTGGCTCTACAGCAACTAGGCGCCAAGGCGCGGTTATCTGATCGAGTTCTTGCCGGGTTCCTGTCGGTTTATTTTATCGATCAGCCGATGGAATTCTTGCGGATGTGCTCCAGGGCCATCTGCATGTGCCACTCCATGGCCCCTAGGCCCACCACCCGCACGCCCATCTCGAACAGGCGCTTGGCGGAGGCGGCCCTGGA
>JACZXN010000162.1 GCA_022571575.1 Chloroflexota bacterium
GCTTTTAAACGCTGGCAGCGTCCATTCGGGGTTCCGGCCTAGGCCGGATTGGCGTCGGGGTCCCGCCATTCCTCGGGCCCGCCCAGGCCGTGCTCCAGGTTCCAGGTGGGCACGTCGAAACATTTGCCGGTCACCCCAGTGCGTGCGTCCTGCTTGGCCAGGAACAGGGTGATGGGCACGATGTGCTCCGGCGTCATGGAGACCCGGCCCGGCCGGCTGCGGGTCATTCCCGCCCGGCGGCGGGCGTCGTTCTGCTCGTCGTATCCCGTGGTGCGGGCGTTGCCGGGGATCAGGGTATTCACCGCCACGTTGCTCTCTTGGACCTCGTCGGCCAGGTAGAACATCATGGTCAGCGTGGCCGCCTTGGCCGACTGGTAGGGCATCTCCCGGCTGTTGGACCTCTGGGCCACGTAGGCCCCGCCCAGGGCGGTGTGCATGGCCCCGCCGCTGATGACCGAGATGACGCTGCCCCTCTGCTGCTCCAGCATGGGCTGAATGAAGCGGCGGGTGACTTTCAGGGTCCCAAAAACGCCGACGCCGAACATCTTCTCCCAGTCCGAGTCCTTGGTCTCCAGGGTGGTGGTCCGGCCCGTGGGCGGGAACAGGTTGCGTTGACGCAGCCCGGCGTTGTTGACCAGAACGTCCACGGCGCCGAACCTTTCCATCGTCGCCCGGTAGGCGTTCTCGACCTGCTGGGCGTCGCTGATATCAACCGTGGATATCAGGACGTCTTCGCGGTCTTGGAGTTCCTTCAGGAAGGCGTCGTCACTGTCTCCAGAGAAGCCGGTGGGCTCCCAGGACAGGTCCATGGCCACCACCTTGGCCCCCTCCGCCAGGAACCCTCGCACCATGGCCCGTCCCATGCCCCTGGCCCCGCCGGTGACCGCCACGACGCGGCCATCAAGTTCAGACATCTCTCAACCTGCCTTCGACATCGGCTCCAACCGTCGCCAACAATGATACACACCGCCGCCACCGCCCAACCTCGCCCGCCGTCCGGGGCCGTCGGCCGTGATATTATGGGGCCGCCGACACCAAGCCAAACACAAGCCAAACATTGAGACGGAGGCCCACCATGGCGCCTGGAGGCAACGACTGGCTGGCCAAAACCCCCGAGGAGACTCTGGAACCGGAACTCCCCATCTGCGACCCCCACCACCATTTCTGGGTCGCCCGGCCCGAACCGGAGCACTATCAACAGTACCTGCTGCCGGAACTGGCCGCCGACGTCAACAGCGGCCACAATGTGCGCTCAACCGTGTTCATCGAGGTACGCGCCGAATACCGCAACGACGGCCCCGACGAGATGAAGCCGGTGGGCGAGGTCGAGTACATCCAGACCATCGCCGACGACAGCGCCGCCGGGAACCATGGCCCCACCCGGGCCGCCGCGGCCATCATCGGGCACGCCGACCTCAAGCTGGGAGAGGGCGTGCGGCCGGTGTTGGAAGCCATGCGGGCCGCCAGTCCCAACCGTTTCCGGGGCGTGCGCCATTCGGTGGGGTGGGACGAAAGCCCGGAACTGGCCAACCGCGACATCAAAGGAGCCCTGGGCACCGACGGCTACCGGGCCGGGGCCAAGGTCATGGCCGGAATGGGCCTGGTCCTGGAGAACTCCCTCTACTTCCATCAATTGCCCGAACTGGCGGATTTCGCCCGGGCCGTGCCGGAATTGACCATCGTTCTGAACCATATCGGCGGCCTGTGCCGGATCGGTCCCTACGCCAACCGGGACGACGAAGTCCTGCCGCAGTGGCGGAGAGGCGTTGAGGAAGTGGCCAAGTGCCCCAATATCATCATGAAATTGGGCGGCGTCGGCCAACTCCGCTACGGCTACTATTGGCATGACCGGGAGACCGCCGTCGGCTCCGAGGAGTTGGCCCAGGGACTGGGTCCGCTCATGGAGCACTGTATCCAGCAGTTCGGCCCGGACCGTTGCATGTTCGAGAGCAACTTCCCGGTGGACAAGGTGTCCTACTCTTATAACGTGCTGTACAACGCCTTCAAGCGGCTGTCCAAGGGCTATTCGGCCACGGAACGCGCCGCCTTGTTCCACGACACCGCCACCCGCGTTTACAACATCAACCTTTGATCCCATCGGGCAACCAAGTCTGGGTCAGAAAGGAGCGAGGCTAAAATGGAAGTGAGACCCTTCACCATCGCCGTCGAGGACAGCGTCCTTGATGACCTGCGCCGGCGCCTGGCTGATACCCGCTGGCCCGACGAGATCCCCGGCTCCGGGTGGGACTACGGCAGCAATCTGGCCTACCTGAAGGAATTGGTTGAGTACTGGCGGACGGGGTTCGATTGGCGGGCCCAAGAGGCCAAGCTCAACGCCTTCAGCCACTTCAAATCCGAGGTGGACGGGCTGGACATCCACTTCATCCACGAGCGGGGCAAGGGCCCGGACCCCATGCCCCTGGTCATCACCCACGGCTGGCCCAGTTGTTTCTTCGAGATGACCAAGATCATCCCTCTGCTGTCCGACCCCGCCGGCCACGGGGGAGACGCGGCTGACTCCTTCGACGTGGTGGCGCCGTCCCTGCCGGGGTTCGGGTTCTCCGATCATTCCAGGGAGCGCGGCATGGAGGTCCAGCGGGTCGCCGGGATGTGGAACAAGCTCATGACCCAAAACCTGGGCTACCCCAAGTTCGCGGCCCAGGGCGGCGACATCGGAGGCGGCGTGACCGCCCGGCTGGGCTTCGCCCATGCCGACAGCCTGTACGGCATCCATCTGACCTCCGTCACCCGGCCCACTCCCTACCTGGGCCCCGGCTCCAAGCCCGTCACCGGGGCGGAGCAGGCGCTGATCGACCAGCGCGCGCAGTGGTTCCTGGACGAGGGCGGCTACAACCACATCCAGGGCACCAAACCCCAGACCCTGGCCTACGGATTGAACGACTCGCCCGCCGGGCTGGCGTCGTGGATCGTGGAGAAATACCGCACCTGGAGCGACTGCGGCGGCGACGTGGAGAAGAGCTACACCAAGGACGAATTGCTGACCATCGTCACCATCTATTGGGTGACCCAGACCATCAGCTCGTCCACCCGGATGTACTACGAGAACCAGAAGAACCTGTGGACGATGGAGCAGGACCAGAAGGTGCCCGCGCCGGCCGGCATGGCCATGTTCCCACAGGAGATATCCAAACCGCCCAGGGAGTGGGCCGAGCGGTCCTACGACGTGCGGCGGTGGACCGAGATGCCCAGGGGAGGCCACTTCGCCGCCCTGGAGGAGCCGCAGCTATTGGCCGAAGAGGTCCGCGCGTTCTTCCGCCCCTTCAGGAACTAGGCGCCCAGATCTTGAAGGTGAAGGCCGATGGGACATCGGAATCCGGACTCCGGATGTATAGCTCCTGGGGGCCGCTTTCAGAGAAGGTATGGGCCGACGTGCGGGCGGTCAATTCTGCGTCGACATTGACGATATTGTCGTCCCCGTCGGCACTCCAGACGCCCAGGATATTGCCGTCCGGGCTGGTCAGACGGATGAAATACTCGACGCCCTTGAGAACATCGACCACGTAGGGCTGAGAAGCCCAGTCATCGACGCTGGCGTCCGACGCGGTGATGGTGCCCGTCACCAGTTTCCCCTTTTCGATCTGGGTGGGACCCCCGCCGCAAGCCACCAGGGCCACGGCCGCCAGACCTGCCAGAATAAGTAAGAGCAGCTTCATAAATCTCTCCAATCAACGGTCTTATCCATCAACTGAAACACATCATCACGCTAGAGTTAAGCCACTGATGGGTGCAGACCCTGTGGCGAGCCCGGGCCGTTGGCCGTGTTGATTCCCGGACCGCCAAAATTTATACTGCCAACTACCTAGCGCAAAACGGGCCGCATGACAGGCCGCGAGGCAGGAGAAAAGTTGGACTCATTCGAAGAGCGGGCCAGATTATACCGATCAGAATCTGAGCGTTTTCAGGAGTATCTGAAGAACCTTCCAGCGGACGCCTGGGGCCGTCAGAGCGCCTGCGACGAATGGCGGGTTGAAGACGTGGTCGCCCACCTGATCGGCAATGCCGAGTTCTACGCCGGCACCGTTGCCCGAGGCGTGCGCGGCGAATCATCCCCGCCCGAGGGCCGCCCGGAAGCTGGGACGGGGCATCCTTCGCTCAGCGCCGCGGCCCTGGCCAAGTCGTCCATCGCCAGCCGCGAGCGGCTGGGAGACAAGCTGCTTGAGACCTATCTGGAGAAGGACAACATCTTGATCCAGCTTCTCACAGGCCTGAATGTCGAAGATCAAGCCAAGCCTTGCTACCATCCGGGCAGCATCGTGCCCGCCGGGAATTTCGTGGACCTCCGCTTCAAGGAAATAGTCCTCCACGAGCCGTTGCGACATGCCGACGCCGTTGTCCTCGAAGACGATAAAAACGCGAGAGGCGTCTCGGCCGGTAGACACGGAAAAACTCCTATCGCGATCCTTTATGCCGAGCAAGGCATAGTGCGCATTGTTGACGATGCTGATAAACGCCCGCTGAATCCCTTGCACATCGATCATGACAGGGGGTAACTCCTTCGCGGCCTCGATGGTCACTGCGCTGTTGTCGACGCGCATTTGGTATTCACGCAACGTCATCGTGTTTTTAACAACCTCATTGATCTCCGTCAGCGTTTTTTCCGAGTCCCCGGTCGCCGAGAAATTCATCAGACCCTCGATGATTCGGTGGCACCGCTGAGCCTCCGATGAAATTTGTTCGAGGCGCGACCGCATTTGTTCGGTGGGAGCGCTCGCCAGCAGGAGTTGGGCGTAGCCCAAGATTCCCGTGAGGGGGTTATTGAGTTCATGGGCCACCCCCTGCACAATCTCGCCCAGTGCGGAAAGCTTCTCGGCCTGCAACATTTTCTTGTAGATGTCCTCTTTTTCCAAGGCATCTTCGAGATCGTTTGCCTGAAACTTCGTATGGATGAAGTCCGCGTCCGGTTTATTCAAATCGTTTTTAAGTTTAAAACGAATGGACGGCCGCTGCTGGGTATCGACGAGCTTGTCGGCCAGGCCGGCCCCGGATTTCATCAGGCGAACCAAGACGTCCATGTCAACGGTTTCCACCGAAAAATCGGCCGTACCGTCCGCGTAGGCGGCGAAAAACGGGCTGTCGAAATGGATGTAGCGGACGTCGACCTTTCCCT
>JACZXN010000163.1 GCA_022571575.1 Chloroflexota bacterium
GTCGAGTCCGTGGCCGAGAACGCCCGCGAGGGCCTGGCCCAGCACCGCATAACCTGGCTGGACAACACAGACATCATCCAGCAGGCCCTATCCGAGCTGGAAGAGGAACTGAGCCTGCCGCTGCCGCTGCGCCGCATGGAATGCTACGACATATCCCACATCCAGGGGAGCAACACCGTGGCCAGCATGGTGGTGTTCGAGGACGGCAAGCCCAAACCGGCCCACTACCGTCGTTTCAAGATTAAAACCGTGGACGGGGTCGACGATTTCGAGAGTATGCGTGAGGTGCTCCGCCGGCGGTTCAAACGCCTGGCCGCCGCCCGCGCCGCCGAGAAGCGGGGCGAGGGCCCAGGAGCGGGAGTCGACAGCTTCGGCGTCATCCCCGACCTGGTGTTGATCGACGGAGGCAAAGGGCAGCTTTCCGCCGCATTGGAGGTGTTCTTGGAATTGGGGTTGGACGACGTCCCCCTGGCATCGTTGGCCAAGGAGAACGAGGAATTATTCGTCCCCCATAGCCCGGAACCCATCATCCTGCCCCGGACATCCCAGGCCCTCTACCTGGTCCAGCGGATCCGCGACGAGGCCCACCGGTTCGCCGTCACCTACCACCGGAACCTGCGCAGCAAGAGCAGCCTGCGGTCCCCCATCGACAATGTCACCGGCATCGGACCCAAACGCAAACGGATGCTCATGCGCCGGTTCGGTACCCTAAAGGGTATCAGGGAAGCGGCGGTGGACGACATAGCATCGGTCCCCGGCATGACACGCTCCCTGGCGATCAGGCTGAAACAGACCATTTAACCCCGCCCCCCGGTATGCCTGACCCACGCCTGGTCCGGGCCTGGCGAACCATCAGCTTTACACTTATACCCGTTACCCGGTTGCCATCCTTCAACCGGTAATGTACGATGTATGCCCGAGTGCGGCAATGGGTATCCCAACCGGCCAGCGGCATAAGTGCAACCATGGTCAAAGTATCCATATCTCTGCCCAACAACACACAGATCACCTTCGAGTCGGAAGAGTCAGAGGTGCTGCACGAGGTTGTGGGCATGGTGCTGCGGGACCTGCCCCGCGACCTGATGCGGGCGCACTCCGTTGAGATTGGGCCGCCGGCTGAGCAAGGGCCGCCGGGCGGCGCGCCCGCGGAAATAAGTACCGGCGTGGCCGGGTCGGCGGCGACGGCGGCGCTGACGCCGGAACCGGCCCCCGCCACCACCCCAGTGCCCGCCCAGCGATCCAGAGGCAACGAGCAGGCGGCGGCGGAAACACCTCCAGAGTTCCTCTCCGAAGCGGGCCGGAAGGACTTCGTGGCCTTCTGCCGGGAAGCCAATCCCCTGGGCGACATGCGCCGGGTGGTGGTGGCGGCCGAGGGCGCCAGCCGCTATTTCGGGGTGGATGGCGTGAACGCAAGCGACTTGGGCCTGCTCTTCGATATGGCCGGATGGCGCCGGCCGGGCAATTTCACCCAGACCCTGCGCAACTCCGCCCGCTCCAAGTTCGGCTGGCTGGAACGCATCCCCGGCCGCTCCGGCCGCTACGCCGCAACCTCCCTGGGCCGCTCAAAAACCCTCCCCAGCGGCGGCTAAGCCGCGTTTTCGTCTTCGTTACTCCCCAGAGAGTTTGCCCGTTTTCCGTACACGATTGCGTTCGAAATCCTTATAATGGCTGACGGGCCAAGCCCAAGACGTGACCCGCGTTTGCGGGCAATCCCCTGAGAGGAGAACACCAAGACCTGGATGGAAGTATTAAAAACAGCGCCCAGGAGGGCCATGGCGGTGACGCCCCATCCCGACGATTGTGAGGGTGGATGCGGCGGAGCACTGGCCAAATGGATCATAGAATCTGGGACCGTGGCCTCGGTGGTGATGTGCACCAACGGCAACAAGGGCACCAGAGACCGGGAGATGACGCAGGAGCGCCTGGCCGCCACCCGGGAGATGGAGCAGCGAAACGCCTCCGACATCGTCGGTGTAACCGACGTGGTTTTTCTGGGCCACCCCGACGGCGGACTGGAGGACACGGAACTGTTCCGCAGCCAGGTGACCCGGGAGATACGCCGGTTCAAGCCGGACCTGATCCTCTGCATCGACCCCTACCGCAGCACCTCCCATACCCACCGCGACCACCGCATGAGCGGACAGGTGGCCCTGGACGCCGCTTTCACCTACGCCTGGAGCTACCAGCACTTCCCGGAGCAGATCACCGAGGAGGGGCTGGAACCCCACCGGGTGGAGCAGGCCCTCCTCTGGGGCAGCGAGGCCCCCGACGTTTTCGTGGATATCGCGCGGTACCTGGGCGTGAAGGTCGACTCCCTGGGCGCCCACGTCAGTCAGATGTCCTCAACCCGGGAAGAACGGCTGGAACGGGTCAAGGACCACTCCGGCCGACACAAAGAACTCACCGGGCTGGACCATGCCGAGGGCTTCCGGCGCATCACCTTCAACCTGGGCTCACTGGAGTGGCAGCTGCTGCACACCTAGATACTCGGTAGTCCTCCCTGAAACGCCTCCCCGAGCAGCCTTCGATAATCTCAGGATGCGTGGGCGTACGCCGCCGCCCGCTTGGTTCACCATGGCCGGTTACCTGTAGGGGCGGGTTTAAAACCCGCCCTACCCGCACCAACCGCCGGACCACCGGCTAACGCATTAGCCCGGCCTCACTCCTGGTGAAAGCCATCCCCTGAGAGCGCATCATGGATGTGGTGTTGCTGCGGGCGATGGCCCGCAGGAAGTTGGCGACGATGCCCGTGTTCTTCCGGATGTCTTTGCGGGACGCGGGAAGCGAGACCGCGGGGGTCTCGTCCAGCAGGCCCCACTGGGGCGGCAGGCTGCCGCGGGTGACCACGCCCTTGGGGGCGATCAGGTAGTGAAAATCGGCGATGCCCATGAACTTGGGGTCGTGGAACTTGGTGCTGAAAGATGCGACGCGGCTGTGGTAGGCCTCTTCCTTTCCGGCCACCCGGCGGTAATCGATCAGGGCCTGCTTGAAAGCCGGTACCTCCCGCCAAGCCTCGGGATCGGTCTGTTTGGCGTAGTCCACCGCCTGGCGCAGGGTCACTTTGGCCAGTTCGGTGCGGCCCGCGACGGTGCGCTCCCTTCCCAGCAGGTCCGAAAAGTCGCCGGCGGTGTGGTCGTCCCGGGAAAAGTCCGATCGGCTGGACTTGACCTCGACGATATAGAAAGTGTTCTGGGGCCCCACCGCCGCCAGGTCCACGATGCGTCCGCCCGGCCCTTCCAGTTTGACCTCCAGCCCGATGACCCGGCAGCCCACCTCGTGGTAGAGCCATTCCCAGGCCGCCCATTTCAGGTCATAGGTCAGTCCGGTCTCGTTGCCCCGCTTGAAGGGGCCGGTGAAGGGACCGGCGAAGGGCGCTCCGGCCGTGTCAACACCGTCAATCACGACGCCTGCGCCGCCCGGGCGTGGCTCTCCAGCAGGCCGGTGACCCGCGCGGGATCGGTACGTCCCCAACCGCACTCGGTGGCCACGCCGAAGGACGTCAGATAATTGCTGGCGGTGGCGATTCGCGCCGCATCGCCTTGGGCGTCGCCGTAGTGGATCAGACCCAACATCACTTCGGTTTCGGCCGGCACGTACAGGGAACGCAGGGGCTCGAAATAGCCGGCGTCAGTGCGGTCTTTAGGCACTGGTAGGTGCAGGAAATCCAGGCGGCGGGACAACCTTGATGCGATCTCGTTGGAGATCTCCACCAGGACGCCCATGTCCTTGGGCATCACCAGGTGCTCGTCGGCCGGGCTGCCATAGCACAGGTGATACCCCACTCCACCGCCGCCGGAACGCGGCCTCCGATCCGGGCCAACTCTTGGAACACCTGCTCTTTGTAGTCAGCGGGCCGGCCTTCGAAATAGTCCTCGAAGAGCAACACTTCCTGGCAGACGTCCCATTGAATGGCCAACCGGTCGTGGGGAACGGCATCCACTATCTCCGTCACCGCCGCCAATAGAGACCGCTCGTAGGCCGGGATGTAGGCATCCCTGGCGCCGGCGCTGATGTACATGTAGGCCGTGGCCATGGGGGTGGGGATGCTAACCTGGAATCGGACGTTCGGGGCGATCACGCCCTCGTCTTGCAATCGGGCATAGACCTGGTACGACTCCAACGCCGCGTCGCGGTAGCCGGTGGGAAATGTGACGGCGGTTGGGTCCACGCCGTCTTTGAACTTGATCCAGGGCGTCTCCCGCAGCAGTTTGCCGTCCCACTGATACAGACGGTAGGGTTCAGCGGCGGTGTCCACTTCCATGTCCGGGTGGCTTTCCAGCATGGCCCTTTGGAACCAGATCCACCGGCTCCGGTCCCCGGTCTCCCCGTCGGGTATGCGCTGAAGACAGGGGCCCAAGGCCTGAGAAACCGTACGGAACACGGTTTCCGCGTCGGGCAGTGGGATGCTTCCCACCAGGTGGGCCGTGCGGCTGATTGACGCCATGGAATACCTCCCGGCCCGGACCTACTCCAACTCCTGGAGCCGGCGGACCATCTTCCTCATCTGCGCTTCTTCGGGCGGGTCCTGGCTGTGGACGGTGAAGCTCACCTCGTCCAGCAGACCGCCGTAGCGCCCGAAGAACTTGTCGGCTATCTCGTCGTACTCGCCGGATATGCAGAAGGCGTCCAGCATCTCATCGCTGACCAACTCGCCCATCTCGGCCCATTCGCCCTTCAGCGACATCTCGTGAAGCTGCCGGCCGATCTCCTGGAAACCGTGGGCCTCCAGAACCGGGAAATAGGACCTGGTCGAAGCGTAAAACGCGATGCGCCGGCGCACGTCGGCCTGGACGGCCCGGATGCTGGAACGGTCCGGTCCCGTGATGATGAAGCCGCCGCCGGTGATTTTCAACGAGCTGCTGTCTCTGCCGGCCCTGGCCGCGCCCTTCTCCAAGGCGGGGCGCACCACCTGCCGCACGTATTCGGGCGAGGTCAGGCTGTGGAGCATCAGACCGTCCGAGACCTCTCCGGCCACCTGACAGTTGTAGGCGTTCACCGCGGCGGTGAAGACCTCCGGCGCCGGGTATTCGCTGGGGCCTGGGTCGAAGAACGGCGTCATCAGCGAGAACTGGTAGCTCTTGCCCTGGTAGTCCAGTTTCTCGCCGGATTCCCAACTGTGCCA
>JACZXN010000164.1 GCA_022571575.1 Chloroflexota bacterium
CAGACGTCCTGAGACGCGATCAGGCGGCTGCGCAGCGAATATGTGCCTGAGGCGTTCCAGGGCGTCCCGGCCGGGGTTTACGTGACCGGGGAAACCGCCATGAACATCGATTTCTTCGACATGTCGAAGGACGCGGCCAAGGTGGTGATCCCCTTCGTGCTGGCGGTCAGTTTCCTGCTGTTGATGGTCGTCTTCCGGTCGATCGTCGTGCCGATCAAGGCGATAATCCTCAACCTGCTTTCAGTGGGCGCAACCTACGGGATCCTGGTGCTCGTCTTCCAGAAGGGCGTGATGGCCGATGTGCTGGGCTTCCAGCAGGCGGGGACGGTCGAGGCGTGGATACCCATCTTCCTCTTCGCCATCATCTTCGGGCTTTCCATGGACTACCACGTGTTCCTGCTGAGCCGGATACGGGAACGGTTCGACGAGACGCTGGACAACACCGAGTCGGTGGCGTTCGGTATCCGCTCCACCGGAAGGTTGATCACCGGCGCCGCGCTCATCATGGTTGCGGTGTTCGGGGCCTTCGCCGCGGGCGACCTGGTGGCGCTGCAACAGATGGGCTTCGGCCTGGGGATCGCCATACTGTTGGATGCCACCATCGTGCGCATGGTCTTGGTGCCCGCCAGCATGAAGCTCCTGGGCAGCTGGAACTGGTATCTGCCCTCGTGGCTGGAGCGGATGCCGGACTTCCGGGTTGAACCCCGCGAGGCAGCGCAGGTCCCAGCGGCCGCCGACGACTAGGCTAGCCCGCGAAAACCGAAAAGCACAATGTGGGGGCACGGTACAGCCGTGCCCCCACATTCTTATCAGCGTTAAGCGTGGCGCAAGGTAGCCGCACAGGCTACAATACGCCTCTATCGGCAGCGCGGCAGCGGTCGTTTCGGCGAACGAGAACGGCGAGAGTTGTGCGAGAGTTGAAGGAGGCCTGATGGCAACGATCCTAGAGGACTACATCGCCAAGCACCCGGGCTCGGCCCAGCGGCACCTGGAGGCTTCCAAACTGTTCCCCGACGGCGTGACCCACGACACCCGTTACGCCCAGCCCTTCCCGCTGTACATGACCCACGGAGAAGGCCCGCGCAAGTGGGACGTGGACGGCAACGAGTATGTGGACTACGTATCGGGCCACGGGGCGTTGTTGCTGGGACATTCCCACCCCGCCATCGCCGACGCCGTGAGCAAGCAGATCCTCCGCGGCACCCACCTGGGCGCGTCAACCGATGAGGAGATCCGCTGGGCCAACGCCATCAAGGCGCTGATGCCCGCCATCGAAAAACTCCGCTTCCACAGCTCCGGCACGGAGGCCACTCTGATGGCCATGCGCTTGGCCCGGGCCTATACGGGCCGGGACAAGATCATCAAGTTGCAGGACCACTTTCACGGTTGGCACGACTACGCCATGGCCGGTTCAGACCGTTCCGCGCCCGGTATCCCCGAGGCCAATCTGGAAACCATGGTGGTGGTCCCGGCCGGAGACCTGGGCGCGGTTGAAGACGCCGTCAAGCGGGAACCGGACATCGCCGCCCTCATCCTGGAGCCAACCGGGGCCCACTTCGGCCAACTGCCCTTCGACACGCCCAACTACCTCCGGGGTTTGCGGGAAATCACCGCTCAGCATGGTGTGGTGCTCATATTCGACGAAGTTGTGACCGGGTTCCGGGCGTCTCCGGGAGGCGCTCAGGAGCGCTACGGAATCAGTCCCGATCTGACCGCCTTGGCCAAGATCGTGGCCGGGGGCTTGCCGGGCGGGGCCGTCGGCGGCAAGGCGGAGATCATCGACATGATCGCCCACCGCAACGACCCGGACTGGGACAACACCCACCGCGTTTACCATCCCGGCACCTTCAACGGGAACCCGCTCTCCGCCGTCGCCGGGGCCACGGCCCTGGAGATGATCGCCTCCCAGCCCATCAACGAGAATGCCGACGCCATGGCCAACAAGCTAAAGGCGGGCCTCAACGAAATCCTGGGCCGGCTGGAGATTCCGGGCCACGCCCACGGCATCGCTTCGATGATCCACGTGGTCCTGTCCGATTGTGATTGCGACCGGGAGATCTGCACCATGTCCCACGCCAAGATCGCGGAAACGATCGCCTCCCCCGCGGTTACAGCCATGAAGCGCGGCCTGCAGAACCGTGGCGTGGACATCATGAGCCGCGAGACTTTCTTGGTGTCCGCTACCCACACCGAAAAAGAGATCGACCACACACTAAATGCCTTCCAAGAAACCATGACAGCCGTACGGGCCGACGGTCTGATCTAAGATGCCCGCCGCGCCCGATTCTGTTAGAATTCCCAAATCTGAGTCCAAACCGTACACTGAGGTGATTCATCATGCCTAGTTTCACTGATAAGCTGACCGTCGGCGGCAGCGATATGGATATGTACGCCGCCCTTCCCTCCGGCTCCGGACCCCATCCAGCCGTGGTGATCGCCTTCCACGTGGGCGGGTTGGACGATTTCGACAAAAAAATGGCTGACCAGTTGGCCGAGGCGGGCTTCGTGGCCGTGGTCCCGGACCTATTCCACCGCTTCTCCCAGGAAGTGATGGACGGCCCCCGCTTGGACCGCCTGGGACACCTTAAGGATGCCGACATCATCGCCGACATGAACGCCGCCGTGGATTTCCTGACGGGCAACTCCGCCATCGACAACGACCGCATCGGCGTCACCGGCTTCTGCATGGGCGGCCGCATCGCCTGGCTGATGGCCGCCACCAACCCCATATTCAAGTGCACCGTGCCCTTCTACGGCGGCAATATCATGGGCAATTGGGGACCGGGCGACACTCCATTCTCCATGGCCGCCAACATCAACTGCCCCATGCTCTTCCACTTCGGCTCGACGGACGGCAATCCATCGCCGGACGACATGGCCAAGATGGACGCGGAGCTTACGCGCCTGGGCAAAGCCCATGAATTCCACTCCTACGAGGGCGCCGGGCACGCCTTCATGGACTACACCAACCCGGAACGCCATCACGAAGCGTCGGCCACGGCGGCCTGGCCCCGGACCATCGACTTCTTCAACAAGCACCTGAAGTAAGGCGGGGTTTCCGGCCCCCGTTCTAACCTTCGCCCGTGCTGGGAGCTTGCCTCGACATTGTCATTCTGAGGCGTCAGCCGAAGAATCTCGTTCCAACTGATGCGGCACTGACCAAGAACAATGAGACCCCTTGCTACGCTCGGGGTGACAGAGGGAGAGGAACATGAAGTTCCGATTCCATTGGGGCCGCAGATTCTTACTAATATGGCAAAGCCCCGCGCCATGGGAAAGTTAGAGTGGGGGCGTTTCGTCTGATTTACGTATCTGATCTGAGAGGGGTTGTATGCCGTCATTCTGGGAAAAAGTACCGGTGAACGGGGCCGAGATGGACCTCTACGTCAGCGTTCCCGACGGCGCCGGCCCCTTTCCGGCGGTGGTGGTCGCCCAGCATGCCTCGGGCGTGGACAAGTTCATCCAGGACATGGCCGATAAGCTGGCCGTTGCGGGCTACGCCGCCGTGGCCCCCGACCTGTTCCACCGGATCACCGACGAGATGGTGGAGAGCACCGGCAAGTCCAAGCGCGACCAACTGAACGACCCTGAGATCATCGACGACATCAACGCCACGGTGGGATTCCTCGCCGGGCACTCGTCGGTGGACTCGGCCCGCGTGGGCGTTACCGGGTTCTGCATGGGGGGCCGGGTGACCTGGCTGGCGGCGACGGCCAATCCCATCTTCAAGGCGGCCGTGCCCTACTACGGCGGCAACATCATGGTCCCCTGGGGCAGCGCCACCCAGGCTCCATTCGCGGCGACATCCGGGATAAAGTGCCCGGTGCTGTTCCACTTCGGGGAGATCGACGAGAACCCGTCTCAGGAGGACATGCTGACGCTGGATGCGGAGCTGAGCAAAAACAGCATCCCGCATCAGTTCTACACCTATCCAGGGGCCAACCACGCATTCATGAACCCGGCCAACCCGCAGCGGTATCAGAGGACGGCGGCCGAGATGTCATGGCCGCGTACCTTGGACTTCTTCGATAAGCACCTCAGGGGCGCGCCCGCTTCCGGTTACGACGGACCGGCCTGTGAATAACTACACAACCATTTAGGAGTAAATATGCCCCGCGTAGCATTGGATCTGGAAGTGCCCGCCGACCTGGCGGTGGTCAAGACCACCGGCTGGAGGATCGCCCCTGGGTTGGTCCCCGGCGAACCCAATCAGGGATTGGTCGCCGAGATGGGTGACAGCCCGGCCCGGCTGCCCGACTACGATGATTCCGGGTGGGAGAAGGACTCCGATATACAGAAGCGCCGCTCGGTCGGCTTCACATTCGCCTGGTACCGAATCAAGATCACCATTCCCTCCGAGGTCAAGGGCGAGAAAGTGGCCGGGGGCAGGGTCTGGTTCGAGACCAACGTGGACAACTACGGCGAGGTTTACGTCGACGGCAACATCGACCGGGACAAGTGGGTGGTTACGGGAAACAACACCCCCAAGCGCATCTTGATCGAAGACCCGGCGGTCCCCGGAACGGAGCATGTCATCGCCGTTCTGGTGGCGAACGCGCCTCTGGGCGCGCCCGTGGGCACCATATTCATGCGGTACGCCACCCTAGCTTTTGAGCCGGCCCCCGGCGCATAATCCAACCAACCGCGTGATCGTTAAACCTGGATCTCCGGCCGGATGCCCGTTCCCCGGGCCGCCGGCCGGTTGAACATATGGGAGGCGCCATGAGCAGCCGTTCCTTCGCTGGCAAACTGGCCGCGCCCGAATTTCCAGAGGGCCTGGAGTGGGTCAATACGGACCGGCCGCTGACCCTGCGGGAACTGAAGGGAAAGATCGTGGTCCTGGACTTCTGGACCTACTGTTGAATCAACTGCGCCCATCTATTTCCGCAGTTGCGGAAACTGGAGAAGAAGTACGCCAACGAGTTGGCCGTGGTCGGAGTCCATTCGGCCAAGTTTCCCAATGAGAAAGACACCTACAATCTGGACAAGGCCGTCCGCCGGTACGAACTTGAACACCCGGTGATCAACGACGTTGAATTCCAGGTGTGGCGGCAATACTCCTGCCGGGCCTGGCCCACGCTGATGTTCATCGATCCCCTGGGCAAC
>JACZXN010000003.1 GCA_022571575.1 Chloroflexota bacterium
AAGCACCCAGGCAGTAATGGATGCCCTGAGCGAAAGCCACGTGGCGGTTATCGGACCGCGTGATATCCAGTTGATCGGGTTTTGAGAATTGCTCCGGGTCCCGGTTGGCCGCACCGTAGCAGAGCCAAACCAGATCACCCGCCTTGATCACCTTGCCGCCTATCTCGATGTCGGCCAAGGCCAGACGGCCCAATTTCTGCACGGGACTGTCGAAACGCAGCAGTTCTTCCACCGCGGAGCCGATCAATTCACCATCGCTCTGGAGCATCTGCATCTGAACGGGGTCTCGCAGCAGGGCCAGAGTCCCGTTTCCTATCAGGTTGGTGGTGGTCTCGTTGCCGGCGAACATCATCAAGACGCAGTTGGCGAACAACTCATCCTCGGTGAGCTTATCTCCCGCCTCTTCCGCTTCCACCAGGGCGCTGAGCAGGTTGTCTTGAGGATTACCCCGTAGTTCCTCGACTATTCCCCGGAAGTAATCGGAGAGTTCAAGGAAGCTCTTTTGCGCGATCAGATACCGCTCGGATTGGGTTCCCACGGCGCCGGTCCCCGTTATTCCCGCCGCGATATCATCGGACCATTTCTTGAACCGGGAGTGGTCTTCGCCGGGCACGCCCAGCAGATCGGCTATCACGATGGCCGGTAGCGGGACCGCCAGGTCAGCCATAACGTCCATCCGTCCATTTTCTAGAACGTCATCCAACATGCCGTCCACAAGCGTCTGGATCCGGGTCCGCATCATTTCGATCATGCGGGGTGTGAAGGCTTTGTTGACCAGCGCCCGCATCCTGGTGTGGGAAGGCGGGTCCGACATCAGCATCCAAGCCGATACCGCGCCGATCAAATCGCTAAACCTCTCCTTCGCCTCTTCCGGCAGACTGGCCGCAACAGCCCGAAACCGGTCGGAGGACATCCGATCATCTCGGATCAACGAGGTCAGGTCGCTATAGCGGGTGATGAACCAGTAGTTATCAGACTCGCTCCAGTGCACCGGGTCTTGGCTTCTGAGTTGATCGTATAGCGGGTACGGATCTGAGACGGCTTCCGGGCCGTTTAGATCGATGTCCAGAATATTTTCCGTGGGATTTTCTGCCATCTTTGCACCTCGATTCGCGCTCTAGACTCACGGCTGCTAATCCGTGTTTCGCATCAACCTGCCATCGAGTTGAAAGTGATTCGTCTTGACTTGCGGGATTATACACCCGAATCAGAAAGAGGCACGGCGCCGCCGTGCCTCTTTCTGTGATGTCCCTGCCCACGGATTCAGGGTATTGCCACCACAAACCCGCCGATGTAGGAGCGGGTTTTTAACCCGCCCTTCCGTGCAGAGGTTACCTCCAGAATGCAACATCATGCATTCTTATCGTGGCGTGGTTCCGGTTCTTGAGAGTCGGTGGATGCGTGTCAGGGCGGGTTTTAAACCCGCCCCTACGAAGTCAGCATGTTCTAACCATTCTCTACCGTGTGGGACCACCGCTACCCTGATAGCTGAAAGCTGAGAGCTATCTGCCTTCCCAGACCACCCGCCCGCCAACCATTGTCATCCGCGCTTTGATGTCCTTGAGGCCCTCGGGGTCGATGGTCAGCGGGTTGGCGTCCACCAACACCAGGTCGGCCAGCTTGCCCGGCGTGATGGAACCCTTGTGGGCCTGCGTGCCCTCGGATTCGGCGCCCGACAGGGTGTACATGCGCAGGGCCGACCCGGCGCTGACCCGGCCCGAGACTCCCGTTTCCGGAAAGGGTTGGCCTTCATGGTCCCGGCGGGTGACGGCGCTGTGGATGGCGGGCCACGGGTTGGGGTGGATCACGGGGGCGTCGGACCCGAAGGCGACACTCACACCGGCAGCCTCGATCGCGCCGATGGCGTACAGATGGGATTGCAGCGAGCTGTCCACGTTCTTCCGGTAGCCGGGCCCGTTCCAGTGGATGAACCCCGGCTGGGTGACCACCGCCGCCCCGCTGCGTTGCACGGCGGCCAACACCTCGGGAGGGCATTCGGAGCAGTGCTCGATACGGTGGGGCGGGACGCCGGAAGGCAGCGGCGGCAGTTCCGAGATCACCTGGGCGGCGGCGGCCACCGCTTCCTGCTCCACGCAGTGCACCGCCAAGGGGAACCCGGACTCGCAGGCCTCGGTGGCTATCTGCCGCAGATTTTCCAGACTGGGATGGAGCGCTCCGGTGCTCATGGTCAGCATGACCTTGACGTGGCCCAGACGCAAATGGTGGTCTCCGGAACCCCCGGTAGCTCCCCAGGACAGCCCGGCGTCCAATAGCTCCGCCCGGCGGCCGGACCCGGCCATCATGGTGACCCTCGTTTCCAGTGTCCCTGAGTCGATTAGCTCGCGGAAGGCCTGCCATCTTTCCGGCCCGTTCTCCGGGCCGGCGTCCTGCACCGATGTGACGCCGCAACTCAAGAGCAGGCGGTTGGCCGCCGTCACGCCCTGCTTGATCTTGGCCTGGCTCCGGCCGCCGTCCATCCTTTGGGACAGATAGGCGGACATCTCGAACAGCACGCCGGTGGGTTCGCCGTTGGTGTCCCGCTCGATCACCCCCTCGACCGGGTCCGGGGTATCGGCGGTGATGCCCGCCATCTGGAGTCCCAGGCTGTTCAGCACCGTGGCATGCCCCGAGCGGTGGTCCAGCCGCACCGGATGCCTGGGTGAGATGTGGTCCAGGTCATGGCGGGTTGGGTGCCGGGACTCCTCCAGGGCCAGGTGGTCGTAGCCGAAACAGCGCACCCATTCCCCCGGCGGCACGATGCGGGCCCACTCGAAGACGCGGTGGGCAATGGCCTTGACCGACGGGACCTTGTCCGGCCGGCAGTCCAGTTCCTGCGTCGTGCGGGCCAGGGACAGAAGGTGGCAATGGGAGTCGATCAGGCCGGGCAGCAGGGTTAGGCCCTGGCCGTCGATGATCTGGGTGTCGGGGCCGCACAGCCCCCTGATCTCATCGTTGCTTCCCACGGCCTGGATGCGCTCTTGCGCCACCGCCACGGCCTGGGCCCGGGGGCGGGATGGGTCCACGGTCAGCACGTCGGCGTTGATTATCACCAGGTCCGGCGCCGGGTTGGATTTCTGCGGCATGTCTTGGGCGTCTCGCGTTGGGTGGATAAGTCTTGGCCAACGATAAAAAGGGGATGGCCGTTCGGCCATCCCCTTAACTTTACCGCCAGTGGCTGGGAAAGTGTTAGCTGGACTCCAGCTATTTGACTCTAGCTATTGGACTCGACCAGGCGGGCCTTATCCATCTCTTCCTGCAGGGCCGGCACCGGGTTGGGGTCGGCGAAAACATTCTTGTTGGAGTAGTCCGGCGGCTTCCCAGTGGGATTCATGATCCACACCGAAGCCTCCAGGGCGATGCCGCTGAAGTCATGGAAGTAGATGGAGTGGATGAACTTGTGGTCGATCACCGTGGTCACTTCCTGGCCGGCGTCAATCAGCTTTTTTTGAAGCTCCAGCAATTCGTCCTCGGTCTCAACGTCGAAGGAAACATGGTCGAATTGGATCCGGCCAGACGCTTCCAGGCCCGCGGGCTTGTGGAAGTCCTCGGCTCCTTCCCATTCGAAGAAGGCGATGGTCGAGTTTGGGCCGGTCTCGAAGAAATAGTGCCGCGCCCTCAGGCCGTTGGGGTTGTTTCCAATCGCCCCGACCAGGGGGAATCCCATTACGTCCCTGTAGAAGCGGACGGTCTTTTCCATGTCGTTGGTCACCATTGCCAGGTGATTGATCCCGCGTGTCTTCATCATGCCTCCAGGCGTTGTAGCCCTCGGATTATTAAGTATATCACTGGGCTGGAAAACCAGCCCTCAAAAATGCGCGCAGGCAACCGTTAGTTGTACGTGCAAGTATTGTTCATGCAACTATAGGTTCAAGATGTTGATTTGTCAACCATTTTGATTTTCCCCAAACCGGTCCGTAAACCGACGGAGCCATTGCCCTGGAACCGGATAATGTAGAATCTGTCCAACCCGACAAGCGGAGTTGAATCAACCCTTGCAAAACCCCGGGCAAATCACCGGTGACCTGCAACTGAAGGCGGTGGTGTTCGATTGGGACCTGACCCTGTGGAACAGTTGGGACATCCACCTGAGTCTGATGAATCGGACCGCCGACGAGTTGGGCTATCCCCGGCCCGCCGCCGCTGACCTGGGCCGGGAGTATTCCCGTCCCTTCCTTGAGCATCTGGCCTGGTTCTTCCCCGGAGGTCAGGAAAGGGTTGTGGACACCTACATGGGTTTTTATCACGCCACCGTTTGGCGGGAGCGCCGCCTGTATCCGGGTGTCGCGGAACTCTTGAAGCGACTCAAGGAGAACGGCTACCGGACGGCGGTCCTGTCGGACAAGCGGCAGGTCTTCGGGGTCCCAGAATTTGAGCACTCAGGGCTGGACTCCGTGATCGACCGGGCGCTGTTCTTCACCGATGGCATGGCCCCCAAACCGGACCCGTCCGGCCTGCAAGATTTGATGGAATCGTTGGACGTTTCTCCGGATGAATGTCTCTTCGTGGGAGACAGCCACCGGGACATCGAGTGCGCCCGGCGGGCCGGCGCCCGGAGCGGCGCGGCGTTGTGGGCGTCGGTGGAGCGTGAGCGGGTGTTGGCCCTGGAGCCGGAATTCCGTTGGGAAAGGGTCGATGATGTGGGGGTCACCCTGAAGTTGAGGGGCGCCTAGCGGATGAGTTCGCGCGTTCCGGGCGCACGTTGTGGCGGACTAGACCGGCAGCCGTAGAACCGCCGCGTCGTGCTGCTCGTCGGCGCGGTAGGAACTGCGCACCAGCGGCCCGGAGGCCACGTGCTTGAAACCCATGGCTTCGCCGGCTTTCCGCAGGTCTTCGAACTCCTCGGGCCGGTAGAAACGGTCGATGGCCAGGTGTTTGCTGGAGGGGCGGAGGTACTGGCCGATGGTCAGCAGGTCGCAGTCCACCTTTCGCAGGTCGGCCATGGTCTCCAGGACTTCTTCGGTGGTCTCGCCCATGCCCACGATGATGCCCGACTTGGTGACCGTGGCTGGGTTGATGTCCTTGGCCTTGGCCAGCAACTCCAACGAGAGCTGGTAATCGCCCTTGGGCCGCACCTTGGGGAAGATGCGCACCGTGGACTCGATGTTGTGGTTCAGAACGGCGGGCCCGGCGTCGATCACCCGCTTCAATGCGGGCCAGGAGCCGGCGAAGTCGGGAATCAGCACCTCGACCCGGCAGTCCGGGCTGGTCTCCCTGATCTTGTTGATGCACGACGCGAAGATGTAGGCGCCGCCGTCGGGCAGGTCGTCCCGGTTGACCGAGGTGATCACGCAGTAGCGCAGTTCCATGGACCGGACGACCTCCGCCAGGCGCTTGGGCTCCTGCAGGTCCAGGCCCGTGGGGCGGCCCGTGGTCACCGCGCAGTAGCGGCAACTCCGGGTGCAGATCTCGCCCAGGATCATGAAGGTGGCGGTGCCCCGGTCCCAGCACTCGCCGATGTTGGGGCAGTGGGCCTCTTCGCAGACGGTGTGGAGCTGCTGGCCCCGCATGAGGTTCTGGAGTCCCAGATAGCGGGGGCTGCCCGGCGCCTTGACCTTGAGCCATTCGGGCAGGCGGGGCCTGATCTCCAATTTTTCCGGGCTTTGGGCCATGGGCGCTCCAGTTGGGGAAATGCTGGGAGGTATGGCTCCCGGCCGTTAAGCGATACCGGGAAGTTCAGGCAATTATATCAAGGATCGTAAAACGCTACAGGAGGCGAAGGGGAGCGCGGCCGGGCCGCCGCCGCTCGGTGGTGATGGCGGCATCGATGTCGGCCACCGCCTGGTCCAACTGGTCCTTGCGGTTCACCACCTGGCAGTTGAACCGGCTGGCCTGCTTCATCTCTTCGGAGGCGGTTTTCAGCCGCAGTTCCATCTCCGGGGTCGACTCGGTCATGCGTTGGGAGAGGCGGTCCCGCAATTCGTCGAACGAACCGGGCGCCATGAAGATGAATAGCGCGTCCGGGGCCAGCTTCCGGACCGTGGCCGCCCCTTGGACATCGATCTTCAAGATAACGTCCTTACCCGCCTCCAAGCCGGAGGTCACCTGGCTGCGGGGCACGCCGTACCAGCGGCCGTACACCTGGGCGCACTCCACGAATTCGTTCCGGTCCTTCATGCGGAGAAATGTGGGCTCGTCCAGGAAGATGTAGTCGACGCCGTCCTGTTCCCCGGCGCGGATCGGTCTGGTGGTGGCGGTGATCACGAAGTGCCACGGCCGGTCCAGCTTGCGCAGTTCGGCGAGAGCGGCGTCCTTGCCCACTCCCGACGGTCCCGAAAGCACGACCAACAGCGGCGGCGTGTTGCTCCCCGGTGGCGTTTCGGCCGCCGGTTCAGATGGGTTTTCAGGCACGCCGATTACCGAGCGTCCTGGAGTAGCAGGTCCAGGTCCTGCCAGAACTCGGGGTAGGACACCGAGGCGTCCGCCGCGCCGTGAACCGTGATCTCGCCATCGGCCAGCAGCCCTGCCACCGCCATGGACATGGCCAGCCGGTGATCGCCGTGGCTCTGACACTCGGCCCCGTTGAGGCGTCCGGCGCCGGCGCCCCGGCCGTGAATGACCATGCCGTCTTCCCGGGCTTCGATGTTCGCGCCCAGACGGGACAGCTCTTCCACGGTGGTGGCGATGCGGTCCGTTTCTTTCACCCGCAGTTCCGCCGCGTCCCGTATCACGGTGTCGCCGCTGGCGAAGCAGGCGGCCACCGCCAGGATGGGCACCTCGTCCAGCATGCGGGGAATCATGTCGCCGCCGATCTCGATCCCGTGCAGTTCGGCGGAGGTAACGAGGATGTCGGCCACCGGTTCTCCGCCCTCGGTGCGTTGGTCCACCAGTTGGAGCCCGTCGCCGGCGCCCATCTCCTGGAGCACGTCCACGATCCCGGTGCGGCTGGGGTTCATGCCCACCCCCCGGATCAGGATGCGGGAATTCTGATGGCAGAGGCCCGCCACCATCCAGAATGCGGCCGAGCTGATGTCGCCGGGCACGGTGATGTCGACGGCTTTCAGGCTGGCCGGGTGGATGATCAGGTCCAGGCCGTTCTCTTCGATCTTGCCGCCCATGGCCGAGACCATCCGCTCGGTGTGGTCCCGGGAGAGGGCCGGTTGGTGGATAACGGTCTCGCCCGAGGCGGACAGGCCCGCCAGCATGATTGCCGACTTCACCTGGGCGCTGGCCATGGGCAGGTCGTACTCGATGCCCCGCAGGCCGCCGCCCCGGACCACCAGGGGCGCCAAAGAGTCGTTCTGGCGGCCCATGATCTGGGCTCCCATCTGCTTCAGAGGTTGGACGATCCGCTGCATGGGGCGGCTCCGCAGGGAACCGTCGCCGGTGATCACCGAAACGAAGGGCTGGGAAGCCAGGATCCCAGAAAGCAGCCTCATGGATGTGCCGCTGTTCCCGGCGTCAAGGATGTCGGAGGGCTCCTCCAGTTCGGGGCCTCGACCCTTTACCGTGTAGCTGCCGGGGGCTCCCGCCGGCTCGATGCCGACGCCCATGGCCTGTAGGCAGCGCATGGTGGAGATCACGTCTTCACCGCCGGAAAGGCCCTGCACCAGGGCGTCGCCCTGGGCGATGGCGTTCAGGATCAACGAACGGTGGGAGATGGATTTATCCCCTGGAACGGAGAGGACGCCGCCCAACGACGCGGGACGGCTGATGCCGCGGGATGGGCTGGATGGAGGGGCGGTGCTCATAATTTGGTCTTACTCGCGGTGGCCGAACCTGACCGGCGGGCGGTGGTTGCCGCCGCGGCGATGCGGTTAGCCCTTCTTGCCCCGGTTATTCTTGTCCCCGCCCAACAGCTTCCTTTGTATCTCCATCCCCTTGCTGCCGATGAACATCTCGCTCATGCTTTCGCCGAATGTGGGAATATCGGACGCCGGTCCAGAGATCCGGTCCTTGGTGGTGAAGATTCCCGCCTGCCATCGTGCCCGGGCGTCCATTGCGTCAACGAACACCTGATGCACCGCATCCGGGTCGGGCCCGCCCTCGACGGCCAGCATGTTGCGGAGGTCGTACAACTCCCTGATGTAGGCGTCGATCCAGGCGACTATGGGTTCGGGGTTGGTCAAGCAGATGTCACGGTGCATCACCGGATCGCCTGAAGCCAGGCGGGAAAGATCGCCGAACCCGGAGGAAGCCAATTGGCCGATGTCGTCCCAGTTGGCGCTCTTGGAGGTGCAGCCCATCAGCGCCACCGACATCATGAACGGCAGATGGCTGGCGGCCGCCACGAAGCTGTCGTGCTCATCCACCCCGATGAAGAAGGGCTTGGCGCCGATGGCTTCGGCCAGGGTAGTGATCGAGGACACGGCGGATTTATCGGCGGTGGGGCTGGGAACGATGCAGTAGGCTTTTCCCTTGAACATCGTGCCGTCGGCGTGTTCCGGACCGGATTGTTCTTTGCCGGCCATGGGGTGCCCGCCCACGAAGCTGATGTTCTTGGGGAGGATCTCTTCGGCCCACTGAAGCACCACCCGCTTGGAACTGGCCACGTCCGTTACAACGCAGCCCTCCTGGAAATCGCGGGCGGAGGATTCCATCATCTCCCGCATGGCCAGGACCGGGATGGCGAAAATAACCACGTCGGCCCCTCTGATGGCGTTGGCGAGGCGGGACTCAACCTTCTTGAACGCGCCGGTTTTCTGGGCGCCGGCGCGGGCGGTGCTGTCGTAGTCGGTGCCCACGACGTCCACTTGGAGATTGGAGCTTTTGATGGCCAGGGCCAACGAAGTGCCGATCAGGCCCGTGCCCACGATCGCTATTGTGGTCAAAGAAACCTCCGCGCGCAGGCGGCGGGAGTGATTTGCCAGTGAACCGCCCGCCAGCCTGGGAGTCTATCTTACACCATACTGCTCGTAGCTGGAACTTTCTTGCCAGGCTCGAATCCGAGGCTGGAGAGGCGGTCCGGCCACCCGGATCCGGCTGTTTCGGTCCGGTTTTTTGGCCGGCTATCTACGGGAGGCCAGGGCTGTCTCCACGATGTCGGTGCGGACCACCTTGCCGTAGGGCTGCCGCTCCTTGACAAGCCCGGCGGCGACAAGGATGTCGTGGAGGTTTTCATATTCCGGCTGGGCCAGCACCGGATCGGTGGGCCAATTGTCCTGGGCCTTAAGCCTGGCCACCGATTTGACCACCAGGTCCAAGCTCACCTGGGGAAAGAAGCCGGCCACCGCCGCTCCCACTTCGGGGGCGTCATGGGCCGCCAGCCAGTCCAGGGCGTTGGCAAAGCCGACGGTGAACCGTTGGACGGTTTCCGGCTGGGACTCCAAGAACCGGTTGGTCGCCGCAAAGGAACTGTAGGCCAGGTGCCCGTTCTCCGGGCCCAGGGCCACTGCCACGTGGCCGGTGCCGTCGTCCAGCAGTTGCTCCGCCGCGGGCTGGGGAACGTGGATATACTCGGCTTTGCCCTGGCGGAAAGCGGCCACGGCTTCGTCCAACGACAGGCCGGTGAGCAGGTCCAACTCCGCCGGCTCGACGCCGTGTCGGCGCATGGCGAACTGGAGCGAGGCCCAGGGCATTGGAGAGAACCCCACGGGGATCAGTTTGGCGTTCTTCAGCGACTCCCACCGGAAGGATTCCGGTCCCGGGGGGTCCGGCTCAGTCCGGCTCAGGACGAAGAACCCGTCCCTGGAATTGATCTTGGCGAAGTGGACCGGGACCGTTTCGGCCCCCCAATCCGAGGCGATGATAGAGCGCATTATGCCGCTCTGAGCGATGTCCGCTCCGCCCCGGTTCAGGGCGCTCATGGGGTGGGCGAACTCGGGCGGGCAGGTCTTGAAGTCGACGTCCAAGCCCTCCTTCTCCAGGAATCCACCGGCCACCGAGACGTAGATCGGGGTGTAGAACACGGAACGGAATGTCTCGATGAGCCTCAGGGGCAGCCGGTTGCTGGTGGAAGCCAAGATGTCTCCCTCAATTTTCTGGCAATTTTCTGGCAATTTTCTGGACCGGGGCCGGATGGGCGTACAACAATGACTGGGCGTCCGTGATCAGATCGGCGGCCAACGGCCAGGCGTGATTCGACGCTTGGGCGTCCCAGGTCAACCGGGCGTACCGGACCGGCTAGGCCTCGAGAAAGGGCAGCAGCGCGCCCAGGAAAGCTTCGGGGTCTTCCACCTGGGGGATGTGGCCCAGGCCGGGGAGCACCACCTTCCGGGCATTGACGATGTTGTTGTACAGCAGTTCTTCGCCGTCCCGCAGCCGGTCGATCTCGCCGTACAGCACCATGGTTGAGGACGCTTTGACCCTGGGCAGCCGGGACATGATGTCGTAGTGGGCCAGGGACTCCATCAGTTTGCCGACCCACACACCGGCTTTGGCCCGGCTCTGGTTGCCGGCTTCCAGCCACTCCTGTCTGGGCTTGGCGTAAGTGGTGGCGTCCTTCAGGCTCTTCAGGGTCCGCGCCTTGGGCATACCCTTCGCATCGTACTGGCCGGCCGCCTCCTTCAAACGCTCTTTGGCCGTGAGGGGGCTCCAGACCGGGCAGCCCACCAGCACCAGCTTGTCCACCCGTTCCGGGAAGCTGGCGGCGGTCTCGGCCGCCAGGACGGCGCCCACCGAGTTGCCGACGATGTGAGCCCGGTGGATGTTCAGCACCTGACAGGCGTGATCGAGCGCCTGGGCGTAATCGGGAATATTGAAGTGCCGAGCGGGCTTGTCCGAATCGCCGTGCCCCAGCATATCGAAGGCGTAGCAGGTGTAGCTCTGGCTGATGGAGTCAATCACGCCCTCCCAGGTCCAGATGGATGTGCCCAGGGGGTGCAGCAAGACGACGGGATAGCCGCTGCCTTTCTTCACAAAGCGCATATCCCCCGATGGAGTGGGAACGGTGTCGGTGAGGTCGCGGCGTACGAACATGGAGCCCTTCTCCTTGAATAGCCGGTTAGGACGGGAGATTGCCTCGTTCAGCGAAGGATCGCGCTGCCCGGCGAGGCTGCCAGGCGCGAGTTGGCGCTATCGTACTCACCGGCAGGCCCTCTGTCAATTTGGGGTGGACAGTTGTTTCAGGTTGACCTTTGACGCCTGGTATGGAAGAATTCCATGGGTAATGAGAGTTCGCTCGCCCGATTCAGCGGTGGGCGGAACGCATCCTTACGCCGCGGCTTCTTGTTCGGGGAATCCAAAAACCGGGACGCAGGTAAAATCCAGGAACTGCGGCGCCGGCCCGATCCAATGAAAGGGTCATAGGGGGTAGGGTGATGGGTGAACCCACTTGGACCCGGGAAAAACTCCGACGGCTAGTCCACCGGGAGATCGGTGACTACCGATTGATCGTAGTATCCAACCGCCAGCCTTACGTCCACGATCTGGTTGAGGGCGAGCTCAGCTATGCCTCTCCCGCCGGCGGCCTGACCACCGCCATCGACCCCCTGATGCAGGAATGCGGGGGCACCTGGATCGCCTACGGAGGCGGCAAAGGCGACCTGTACGCCGTCGACGAGAAGAACCGCATCCAGGTCCCTCCCGATGACCCCTCCTACACCCTGAGGCTGGTTTGGCTCACCGAGGAAGAGCAACAGGGGTATTACTACGGTTTCTCCAATGAAGGCCTGTGGCCGCTGTGCCACAACGCGTTCATCGAGCCAACCTTTAACACCTCGGACTGGGAGACCTATAAGGCGGTGAACAACGAGTTCGCCAAGCAGGTCCTGGATGAGATCGACGGCCGGCCCGCCGCGGTCTTCACCCAGGATTATCACCTGGCCTTGCTGCCGCGTTTGCTCCGGGACGCGGACCCAAACATCATCACCGGCCAGTTCTGGCACATTCCCTGGCCCACCTACGAGATATTCCGCATCTGCCCCTGGGCCGACCAGATCCTGGACGGCCTGTTGGGCAACGACCTCCTTGGCTTCCATATCGGCGACCACTGCGACAATTTCATGGAGGCCGCATCACGGGTATTGGGCTCCAGCGTCCACGACGAATACAACTTGGTCTATCAGAATGAGGAACCGACACTGGTCAGGCCCTTCCCCATCAGCGTCGATTTCGAACAGATATCCCAGGAGTCCCAAAGCCCAGAGGTGACCGATGAGATCGGCAGGCTGACCGAGAAGATGGGTCTTGAAGGAAAGATCGTCGGTCTCGGCATCGACCGCATCGACTACACCAAGGGCATCCCCCACCGGATCCGGGCCTTCGGGCGCTTCCTGGAAAAATACCCCCAATATGTGGGCAAGGTTGTGTTCATCCAGGCCGGCGTGATGAGCCGGACCAACATCGACGCCTACCAGCGCCTTTCGGAGCAGATAGACCAGGAACTGAACGACGTTAACGGCCGCTTCGGAAACGACGACTGGCTGCCCATCGTCTATCTGCCCGACGATCTGCCCTCGGTCACCCTGGCGGCCCTGCGGCGCATCGCCCGCTTCTGCGTGGTCAGCTCTCTCCACGACGGCATGAACCTGGTGGCCAAGGAATACGTGGCCAGCAGGTTCGACGAAGATGGTGTGTTGATCCTGAGTCCCTTCACCGGGGCGGCCAGCGAGTTGACCGACTCCGTGATCGTGAACCCCTACGCCACCGAACAATTCGCCGACGCCATCTGCGAGGCCGTGGAGATGCCCTACGAGGAGCGCCACGCCCGGATGGTGCGGATGCGCGCTGTGGTGGAGGAGAACAACATCTACATGTGGGCGGCCCGCCTTTTCGTGGACCTGATGCAGGGTACGCGCCGCTCCCGCCGTCCCATCCGCAGCGTTTAGCACCGCCGCCACGGTAGCCAGATCCAATGCCCCATCTGCTCAACGTCTGGCCCAGCGTGAGCCGCCGCCTGTCCGGTGCGCCCCGGGTTCTCCTGCTGTTCGACTACGACGGCACCCTGACGCCCATCGTCGCCCGCCCCGAGACCGCAACGTTGCCGGATGAGACGCGCGGTTTGCTCCTGGAACTGGCCGGTATGGAGCGGTTCGTGGTCGGCGTGGTCAGCGGCCGGGGCCTGGCCGACCTGGAGGCGCTGGTGGCGGTCCCCGGCCTGGTCTACGCGGGCAATCACGGCCTGGAGATAAGGGGCGGAGGAATGGACTTCGTGCATCCGGAGGCCCCGGCCTTCGAGGCGTCCCTGGCCGAGGTGGCCCAGTTGTTGGAGCGGGAATTGTCGGATGTACCCGGCGTCGTGGTGGATAACAAGAGGCTTACCCTCACCGTCCATTTCAGGAACGCTCCCGATTCCCACGGCGCCCTGGTGGACGGCACGGTCGTGGCGGCCGCCGCGCCGTATGTGGACGCGGGACGGATGAAGATCACCAGGGGGAAGAAGGTGGTGGAGGTAAGGCCCAACCTGGACTGGGGAAAGGGCGAGGCCATCGAGAGGATCCGGGAAGATTGCGGGGACAGCCCCCTACCGATGTTTTTCGGCGACGACCAGACCGACGAAGAAGGGTTTGCCGCGGTGCAGAACGCCGGGGGAATCGCGGTGTTCGTCGGCCTGGAAAGGGATGCTACCCTGGCGCTCCACCGGCTGGATTCTCCCGCCGAGGTCGGCCGGGTGCTGGCGCTGCTGGCGCTGCTGGTTTGACCGTGCCGGGCTTGGGGTTGGGTTTTGGGCCGGCGCTTTAGATCAGGCCGTTCTGCTCCACCTGGGCCAGCTTGTCCAACCGCCGCTGGAAACGGGGCTCGGGGATGAAGCGGGCTTCCAAGAAAGCCTCCAACACCGCTTTGGCCAACTCGATGCCGATGACCCGGCCGCCGATGCACACCACATTCATGGCGTCGTGTTCCACGCCCTGGCGGGCCGTGTAGGTGTCATGGCAGAGGCAGGCCCGGATGCCTCGAACCTTGTTGGCGGTGATGCAGGCGCCGACCCCGCTGCCGCAGATGATGACTCCCCTTTCCGTCTCCTCCGAGCGCAGCGAACTGGCTACTGCGGCGGCAAAATCGGGATAGTCGTCATCGGGGTCCATGACGTGGGCGCCAAGGTCCTTGACCTGGTGCCCTTTCGACTCCAGCCAACTGACCAACTCGCCTTTCAACTTGAAACCGGCGTGGTCCGCGGCGATGGCCACTCTCATCAAATCACTCCGTCCGGGCGGTTACCCAAGCATACCTACTGTGCCAAGCATGCGCAAGGCTGCGGAGGGTCTTTCGCGTCTGTCATCCCCAAGGGTGTTCGAGGTGTTTAGATAGAACGTGGCAAGGAGTATTTAGGCCCCACGGCCAGAATCGGTTTCCATCAATCCCGGCATATGCTAGAATGCCCTCGCTTCAGCATGGCCCGTTGACCCGCCGTTCAGGTTGGAAAACGGGCGGTTGCTTTTTCTGCGGCGCTTCTTAGACTGCATTAAAATGGCGGGCTGATGATCAAAGCGGTCTCCTTTGACTTCTACAACACCCTGGTCCAGTTCTGGCCCCCCCTGGAGGAGATACAGCAGGCCGCCTGCCACGAACTGGGGCTGACCGTTCAGGGAGAGGCCATCACCCGCGGCTATGCCGTGGCCGACGTGCTCTTCAACCGGGAGAACGAGGACCACCCCCTCTCCAACCGGTCCGAAGAAGAACGCCTGGAATTCTTCGGCCGTTACGAACAATTGATCCTGGAAACCGCCGGGATTTCGGTTTCCATCGACCTGGCCCAAAGGGTCTGGAAGATGGCCATGTCGGTCCCCAAAGACTTCGTCCCCTTCAATGACACCGTGCCCGCTTTGAAACAACTTCGAGATGCGGGCTACAAGGTGGGGGTGATCACCAACCTGCGCCGGGACCTCAGCCAATTGTGCCAGGATGTTGGTTTGTCGCCCTATTTGGATTTCACGGTGAGCTCGGAAGAAGTTGGGATCGAAAAACCCCATCCGCCCATCTTCATGGCCGCCCTGAAACGGATGGGGGCGGCGCCGGAAGAAGTTGTTCATGTTGGCGATCAACTCCGCTCCGACGTCATGGGCGCCCTGGGCGTGGGGATGCAGGCGGTGCTGATCGACCGGAGCGGGTACGGTCCCGACGCCGTGGACTGTCCCAAGATCGCCAGCCTCTCCGAGTTGAGCGAGATCCTGGAAGGACTGAGGTAGACCTGGCGCCGCACCCCGCCTTGCGAACCCCGCCTTGCGAACTCCATCTTGATGTTGTGGTGCCCGGTCCCCGGTTGATGATACCCTGTCAGCAAATACATCCCATCCGGCCGGCGTCGCGCCGCGCCCGACAGGAGGGGCCCGATGGCTGAAGAAGCCCAGACCATCAGAAAGGACAACGAGCCGGTAAGCATCGCAGTTTGGTACGACTACATTTGACCCTGGTGCTACGTCGGCCTGGAGCGGGTCGACAAGTTGGCCAACGAGTACGACATAACCGTTGAGGGCCGAGCCTATTTGCTGCGGCCCGACACCCCCAAAGAGGGCTCCGACCGGCCCCAGCGTCCCGGCGAGACCGCCGACGAGCTGTCCGAACCGCTGCGGGGCCAGGCCAAAGAGGCGGGCCTGATCATGAAGCCGCCGGGCCGGACTCCCAATACCCTCTATGCCCTGGAGGCCACCGAGTACGCCCAGCAGCACGGTAAGTTCCTGGACTTCCACCACGCCGCCTACAAGGCGTTCTGGGAGGACCGGAAGGACCTGGGCGAGCTTGAGGTGCTCCACGCCGTGGCCCATAGCGTGGGCCTGGACGGCGACGACATGTTGAAGCACCTGGAAGAGAAGACCTACGCCGAAGCGGTCATGGGCCAGTACCAAGAGGCGCTCAAGTACGGGATCAGCGGCATCCCCACCTTCCTGGTGGGCAACCTGCTCTTCACGGGCGCCCATCCCTACAACATCTTCAAGTCGGCCATCGAGCGCTTCCTGAACGAGGGAGTCCCACCGGCCTCCGAGTAATAACCGTAACAACGGGTCATGACAGAGTCCCGGTCCCTAAAAAGGCATCAAAAAGGCCCGCCATCAGCGGGCCTTTTTCGTACCTGGTTTAGCCTTGCTCCGTCAGTCGTCGGCCGGTGACGGGACCAGGGAGGGGCCTCCCTGCGCCGATGGCTCGTCGCCTTCCACATCGAGCCCGTAGTTGACCGCGTAGAGCCGGGCATAGAACCCGCCCTTCTTGGCCAGTAATTCTTCGTGGCTGCCCATCTCCACCAACTCACCGCGATCCAACACCACGATGTTGTCGGCGTTCCGCACCGTGGAGAGCCGGTGGGCGATGACGATGGAAGTCCGGCCCCGCAACACCCGCTGCAAAGCCTTCTGGATCAGCACCTCGGTGTGGGTGTCGATGTTGGCGGTCGCCTCATCCAGAATGATGATCCGCGGGTCACCGACCACCGCCCGGGCGAAGCTGAGGAGCTGGCGCTGGCCCACGCTCAGGTTGATGCCCCGCTCGGCCAGGACCGTGTCGTAGCCCAGGTCCAGAGCCATGATGAAATCATGGGCCCCAACGGTCTGGGCGGCGGCCACCACCGCGTCGTCGGGGATCTCTTCCTTGTTGTACCGGATGTTGTTGGCCACCGTTCCGGAGAACAGGTAGGGTTCCTGCAACACCATGCTCATCTGACTGACCAGCGAATGGCGGGTGACGTCCCGGATGTCGTGCCCGTCCACGGTGATCCGGCCCTTGGTCACGTCGGCGAACCGGTGAATCAGAGTAACGAACGTGCTCTTGCCGGCGCCGGTGGCACCGACCAAGGCCACGTTGTCTCCGGCTTTGATGTGCAGGGTTATCCCCTTCAGAACGTCCACGCCGGGCACGTAGTGGAAGCTTACGTCTTCGAACTTGATCTCACCCTGGACCTGGGGCAGTTCGATGGCGTTGGGCTTGTCCACCACCTCGGGTTTCAGGTCCAGGACCTCAAAGATGCGGACGCCGGCGGCCATGGCGCGTTGCAATTGGCTGTACTGCATGGTCAGGTGGCGCACCGGTTCGAAGAACCGTTGGATATAGAGGGCGAAGGCCAGCAATACCGCCCATTCCAGGTTCCCGCCTTTGAACATGACGCCGCCCATCAGGACAACGCCGAACCCCATTCCCAACCCCATCAGGACTTCTACAAACGGCTGGAGTGCGCCTGAGTACCGGCTGGCTTCCAGATTGGCGTTCAGGTGCTCGGTGTTCAAATCATCGAAGTGCTCCATATTCACTTCCTGCCGGTTGAAGCTCTCCACGACCCGGACCCCGGTGATGTTCTGGTTGTACTCGCCGTTGACCATGGCGATGGCCCGGCGGATGCGCATGAAGGAGTGACGGGCAAACTTCTGCCAGTAGCCCAGGATAAAGAAGAGCACCGGCAGGATGCTCATGCTGACCAGGGCCAGCCGCCAGTCGATCACCAGCATGATGATGATGATGCCCACCAGGCTGAGGAGGTCTGAAAGGCTCTGAACGATCAGCTCAAAGGTCTCCTGCAGTTGGAGGACATCGCTCTGGCTCCGGGACATGATCCGGCCCACCGGGGTGCGGTGGAAGAAGGAGGGTGAAAGCTCCTGCAGGTGGTTGAACATGCCGGTGCGCAGGGAATAAAGGATGCCCTGACCGACCTTGGGCATGTAGATGAATTGGACGAAATTCGCTCCGAAATGAAGGATAGTGACGCCGACGAAGATGAGGCCGATTATGTGCAGGTGCGAGACGTCGCCGGGTTCGATGGCCCAGGTGATGCCTTTCAATATCAACCAGGGGATGGCCACGTTGCCAAGGGTATAGACCAGCACCGCGGCCAGGGCGATGAGGGCATCCCGCTTGTAGGGCCAGATGTAGGTCATCAACCGGACCACGACCTTGTGGTCGTAGGCCGCGCCGACGATGCTATCGTCGGTCAGGTTGTCCATGTTGGCGACGTTCATCCCGTGGGCGCCGATGCCCCGCATGCCGCCCATCATGCCGCCGACTCCGCCTCCCGGTCCCGCAGCCCTCATCAGTTGTCCCCTCCCGTATCAGCTGCCAGCCGTGGGCTCCCGCCACCCCCGGCGCCGTCGGCCTGAATACCGTCGTCGGGAGTCAGAGAGGCGTCCAGCAACAATTCCTCCTGAGGCTGTAGCTGGAGGTCGTAGATGTCCCGGTAGATGCCGTTTGCCGCCAGGAGCTCTTCGTGGGTCCCCTGCTCTGCTATCCGCCCATCTTTCAACACGACGATCAGGTCGGCTTCCCGGACGGTGCTCAGGCGGTGGGCAATGACGAAGGTTGTCCGGTCCTTCATCACGTTGACCATTGCCCGGTGGATCATCCGTTCGGTCTGGACATCGACGCTGGATGTGGAGTCGTCCAAGATCAGGACCGGCGGGTCGATGAGAAGGCTGCGGGCGATGGAGAGCCGCTGCCGTTGGCCGCCGGAAAGGGTTGCGCCGCGCTCTCCGACCCAGGTGTCGTAGCCGTCGGGCAGGGAATCGATCTGGTCATGGAGTTGGGCCACCGTGGCGGCGCGGACCACGTCTTCCCGGGTGGCGTCTTTCACCCCGTAGGCTATGTTGTCGTGAATGGTGGCGCCGAACAGGAAAACGTCCTGTTGGACGATCCCCACGTTGTGGCGAAGGGATTCCAGGGTGAACTCCCGAATGTCCTGGCCGTCGATGGTGATGCGCCCTTCCGAAACGTCGTAGAACCGGGGCAGCAGGTTGACGATGGTGCTCTTGCCGCTGCCCGGAGCGCCCAGGATGGCGGTTATCTGGCCCGGCTTGGCCGAGATGCTGAGGTGCTGCAACGCGGGCATCCGCGACTCGTAGGCGAAAGACACATCTTCGAATTCCACGCGTCCCTGAGGCCTCTTCAATACCGTGGCGTTCGGCTTCTCCATCACGGGAGACTCGGCATCCAGCACCTCGAAGAGCCGGCCACCCGACGTGATGGCTCTGGAGAAGGAGTTGATGATGAAAGATGACATGCGGATCGGGAAGGTCAGCTGGCTCAGGTAGAGGATGAACATGGTCAGTCCGCCGGCGGTCAGGTCTCCCCGGATCACTTCCCATCCTCCGTACCAAAGAATCAGGCCCAGGCCCGAGGTGAAAAAGAAGGTCATCCAGGCGCTGTTGGTGCCCTGCAGCCGCTCTGACTGGAAGTACTCTTCCCGGAGTTCCTGGGCTTTCCTGGCGAATTTTCGCTTCTCATACTCCTCGGAGGCAAAGGCCTTCACCACGTGGATGCCCACCAGGTTCTCCTGGAGGATGGTTACCGCCTCGCCCATCCGTATTTGGACCCGCATCCACATCCGGCGGAGCCTTCCCATGACCAGGGAAGAGCGGATGACGATGAAGGGCACAAAGGCCAGGCTGATGAGGGTGAGCTCCCAGTTCATGAAGATGAGTATCGCCAAGAGGGCGATCACTCGGACCACCACTTCCAGGGCACGGACCAAGCCCATGTTGACGAACCGCCGGACCGCCTCGACGTCCGCCGTGGCCTTGGACATCAGGTCGCCGGTGTGTTCCTTGTCGTGGTAGGCGAAGCTCAGGTGCTGGAGTTTGTCGTAGAACCGGTTGCGGATCTCGTAGGAGACCTTCTGCGACAGGGAATCCGTGGCGTAGGTGCGGGCGAAATCCAGGAAGCCGCGTAACAAGCTGGCGCCGAGCAGGGCCAGGGCGATGAAGGTAAGCGTGCTGGTGCTGACCGGTATCGCGGTGACGCCATCGGCATCGACGAGGACCAAGAGGTCGATGGCTTCACCGAATAGTCTGGGTATCAGCAGGGAGACGCCGATCGCGGCTAGGAAGCTCAGATAAGCCAAGATCAGGCGGACGCGGAACTGCCACGCAATCTTGGTGATACGAATGAGGATTTCCATCTAATCGTATATGCCTGGTCCACCTACCGCAAAAGAGAGATACTCAGCGGCTGCCGAAAATCGGCACGCCGATTCTTAAGGTACATTGCGGAACGGGGTTTTTGCGCTGCCGGATACTTGAGTTCGGTACCTGACCCAAGTTAAGCACCTGATTCAATACCTGGCGGCCAACCAATCATAAACCCAAAGAGACGGCCAGTTCAAGCTGAATCGTAGTTTCGTGGAGTTTGCACCGCCGCGGCCGCTTGACATAACCAGGGCCTCCAACCGATCTGGCGGAGGCCCCCGCGACTGGAAACCGGCGGGATCCCGGTTGCGCGGCTACGGTTTTCGGGCCCGGATGTTGGCGCCCATGGTCTCGAAGCTGTGGGCGTTCGCTTCACCCTCAGCCCCCAAGAACACGTCTTTGGTCGATACCAGTTCCACATCGGCCAGGCCGGAACTCTGGATGGCGTCCAGGTACTCTCCTGCCAGGAGAGCGCCGCCGATTCAAGCGGTCCAGAGGTCCACGTCCTCTTTGGCCTCGTCGGGCACCTGTTTGTAGACCACGATGTCGGCCAGATGCAGGCGTCCGCCGGGCTTCAAGACCCGGAAAACCTCTTTGAACACTGCATATTTGTCGGGAGTCAGGTTGATCACGCCGTTGGAGATGACCACATCCACCGAATCGTCGGGGACGGGCAGTTCCTCGGCGAAGCCCTTCTTGAATTCCACCTGGGTCAGTCCCAGGCTTTCGGCGGTCTTCCGGGCCCGTTCCAACATGGCGTCGGTCATATCCACGCCGATCACCCTGCCCGTGGGACCAACGAACCTGCCGGCGATCAGGCAATCGAAGCCGCATCCGGAGCCGATATCCAGCACCGTCTCACCCGAAGCGATCTCGCCCACCGAGAAGGGATTGCCCACCCCGGCGAAAGACTCCACGGCCTCCGGCGGCAGGCCGGCCAAAAGGTCTTCGGGATATTCCAGAATCTTGGCCAAGGGCAGGCCGTGGTGAAAGTGAAAGGTCGACTCTGGACTGCTGGCTAGCTCGGTGTATTTCTCCTGGATCTCGCTGCGCAGTATCTCTATCTTGGGCGCGACCTGAGTGGCCATATCGTCCCCCCATCGAAGTTTGGTCCGCAATCGTCCCTGGCCAGTTTCTCTATTATCTATGGGCGATTATATCAGCCGCCAGGGATTTTCGGTTATTGGTGCGGGCGTTTCGGCTGGTCCGTAAGACCTTCGCGCCGGCGAATCCAGCGGCGCGGAATTCGTCTAGGAAGAGCCCCTCTTCCTTGGCGCCGGCAACTCAAGAGAACCAGTTGGCGAGGCCGGCCCGTTCCTCTTCGTCCATGGGCTCCCGGAGGATTATCTCCGCGCCAAAAAAAACTCCTCCGGGACGGATGACCCGGGCTAATTCTTGGAAAAGGCCGGCCCGGTTGGGGTTGAGATTGAAGATTCCGTTCACCAAGACAACATCGAAGGCGCCGTCGGAAAAGGGGATCTGGTGTCCTTCCCCTTCCTTGAATTCGACGTTGGCTGCTCCGGCCTCCGCGGCTCCGGCACGGGCATGGGACAACATCGATGGGCTGAAGTCCACTCCATGAACCCGGCCCGCCGTTCCGGTTTTTGCCGCCGCGATCAAGGAGTCCATGCCCGCTCCGCAACCGAGGTCCAAAACCGTGGACCCGGCCGGAATCTCGGCGAAAACCGATACGTTGGACACGCCGGTGAACCGTTCCACCGATGACTCGGGGAGACCTTGCAAGAGGGCTTCCGGGTACCCCAAACTCAGGGCGAAGTCATATCCGATGGGGAATGGATGGGAGTCCCGAGGATGATCCGCGGCCTTGGAATAGGCCTCCCGGACCTTGTCCACCAGCTCGTCCGCCAACGCCGAGTCGAACTGCATATCCGCTGCTCCAAGGACTGGGTTTCCCGGATTTTACCGGCCTATTCCCATAAGCACAATTCTAATTGGTCTATGTTGATAATAAATAATGGTTTATGTGTGGGCAGTGCTGAGGCCGACGAAGTATCGCGGCTACAATTTCATGGCTGTAACGTAAAAGCCGGCCCCCGGCCCTTTGATCAAGAGAAGCCGGTAAAAAGATTGGGGCGAATGCCGGGCGTTTGGTCCGGCCGCGGGATTCCAGGTGGAACGGCGGCTACATGCGGTCCGGGGCGCTCATTCCCATCAGTTCCAGGGAGCGGCGGAACACGATCTGGGCCGACTCCACCAGCTTCAATCGGGCCGCGGTCATGGCGTTGTCCTCCTCCTTGGAGGAGACCACCCGGCAATTCTCGTAGAAGGCATGGAAGGCGTTGGCCAGGTCCATGGCGTAGTGGGGCAGGTGGTGGGGTTCCAGGCTCTCAGCCATCTGGGCCACCAGCTCGGGGAGCCGCAGCATGGCGCGGATCAAGTCAATCTCGCTGGGGTGGGTCAGCAGGCTGACGTCGCCATTGCTCCAGTCGATGTTCCGCTCCCTGGCCAGGCTCAAGATGCTGGCGTTGCGGGCGTGGGCGTACTGCACGTAGTAGACCGGGTTCTCGGAAGACTCCTTCTTGGCCAACTCCAGGTCGAATTCCATCTGGGTTGCCGGGGTCCGGGCCAGGAAGAAGAAGCGGCAGGCATCCCGGCCGACCTCTTCGACCAATTCCCGCAGCATCACGAAGTCTCCGGTGCGTTTGGAGGCCCGCACCACCTCGTCCCCGCGGCGCAGCGTCACCATCTGGGAGATGAGCACGGTAAGACGGCCGGGTTCGATTCCCAAAGCCTGGACCGCCGACTTCATCCGGGGGACGTGACCCTGGTGGTCGGCGCCCCAGATATTCACCACGGCGTCAAAGCCACG
>JACZXN010000165.1 GCA_022571575.1 Chloroflexota bacterium
GATGATATGGCCGGCCGGGGTGGCGGTGGACAGCCAGGAAAAGGTCTACGTTACCGACGAATGGCTGAACCGGATCTCCGTCTTCGATGGCGACGGAAATTTCTTGAAGTGCTGGGGGGATTCCGGGAATGGCGATGGCGAGTTGGACGGCCCTTCGGGCATCGTTATCGACCCCCAAGACGACATCTACATCTCGGACACCCGCAACCACCGGGTCCAAAAATTCACCAAGGACGGAACTCCCTTGGCCGCATGGGGCGGGTACGGCAGTGGCGAAGGCCAACTCGATTCTCCATGGGGCATCGCGGCCGATTCCCATGGGTACATCTACGTGGCCGACCACAACAACCACCGGGTGCAGAAATTCACTCCGGCAGGCGAATTCGTTGCGTCATTCGGCAGCGCCGGCACGGGCCGAGGCGAGCTGGGCCGGCCGTCCGGGGTGGCGGTGGACTCCGACGGAGACGTTTATGTTTGCGATTGGTCCAATGACCGGGTCCAGGTGTTCGGGCCGGACGGACGGTTCGTCACCACCCTGCAGGGAGATGCCCGCGAACTTTCCCACTGGGCCAAGATGACGGTCGCCGCCAACCCCGACGCAGTTAGACGCCGCCGCGAGGTCAAAGACCCCCAGGTTGAATGGCGGTTCTCTCTGCCCTCCGACCTGGTCTTCGATACGGTCCGTCAGCGCCTGGTCGTCGTGGACACCCAACGCATGCGATTACAGATCTATAACAAGCTGAAGGACTACACGGCGCCCTCCCGTACGATTTAAATCTTTGCGTTTAAATCATTCCGCAGCCTGAATCCCGTGGGTCCAAGGGAAAAGGAGTCTCCAATGGCCAGTGTGTTTCTAGGGATAAATGACCGCACCTTCACCTACGAATCCACCGCGGCCCGCGCCGAGCACGTCGGGGCCGGGGTGCGCTATCCCATCGACTTCGCCCTGACATCGGACGACGTCGCCTATATCGTGAACCGGGGCCGCGAAGACCGGCCCGACGGCACCCGGCTGACCGTGATCAGCCTGGGCGAGAAGGGCGAGGAATACATCACCGAGTTCGGCTCCTACGGCGAAGGCGATGGCCAATTCATCTGGCCCGTCGGCATCGCCTTGGACCAAGACACCAACGTCTACGTCACCGACGAGTGGCGGCACCGGATCACCAAGTTCAACAAAGACGGCGAGTACGTCTCCCACTGGGGGACCCACGGCTCCGCGGACGGAGAGCTAAACCGGCCCGCCGGCATCGCCATCGGCCGGGACGAAACGGTCTACATCGTGGACAGCCGCAACAACCGGGTTCAGAGATTCAGCCTGGACGGCCGGTTCCTGGGGAAGTTCGGCTCCGCCGGCGCGGCCAACGGAGAGTTCAACCTGCCCTGGGGCATCTGCCTGGACCGCCAGGAAAACGTGTTCGTCGCCGACTGGCGCAACGACCGGGTCCAGTCCTTCACCTCCGATGGGAAATGGCTGGCCACCTTTGGCAAACCGGGTGGAAAACCGGGCGCTGGCGGCAAGCCGGGCACCGGTGGCGACTGCTCCATCATCAAGGAGAAGGGCGGCATCACCCTCTCCAACGTCCCCGTGGGCCAGTTCAACCGCCCCACGGGCGTCTGCGTCGATCAGGACGGCGACATCTACATCGCCGACTGGCTGAACAACCGGGTGCAGGTGCTGACCCCGGACGGACGGTTCATCACCGAATTCACCGGGGACGGCGGCCTCTCCCGCATGGGCATCGCCAAGCTCAGGTCCAACCCCGACATGATCCGGCAGCGCAACGGCATCCGGAACTTCACCCCCGAGAGGGTGCTCTGGGCCCCCTGCGCGGTGAAGATCGGGCAGAACAACCGGGTGATAATCGCCGACACCACGCGCCACCGGTTCCAGATCTACCGCAAGAACACGGAGCCGGTGCTGGTTTAGCCCAGAGATATATAAACAACCCGGAAAACAGAAAAGACCGCGCCCAATGGCGCGGCCTTTTTCCTTTCCATACTTTGATTACGCGGGGATTACACGGGCTGGGCCACCGCGCCCTTGAAGCGGGCCTCCAGGTCCTTGAGCAGGGCCTGTTCCGCCGGGTCCAGTTCGGAGTGCACCCAGTCGATGACCCAGCGGGGGTCGTCGGCGGTGTCGTCGATGAGCAGCCGCCGGACGATATATAGCTGCCCGGCTTCGTCCACCTCGTCGCGCACCAGGGGGCAGACGAAGGCCTCTTCGTTCTCGAAGTGGTCCAGTTCCAGGATGCGGACACCCAAAAACCGGCTGTGGATGTGCCGGATGGTGCGGGCCGTCACCTTCTTCTCGCCCAACACTGCCTTCAAGGCGTCTCCCACCTCGCCGGCGCGTTTCTCCAACTCTTTATGCTGTTTCTCTTCCAGGGTGAAGGTAACCTCGCGGACGCTCTCTTCCAGTCCCGCGGCTCTGCCCTTAGCAATGAATTCGGCCAACTCACCGGCCTTGCCGGCCAATTCGGCATGCTCGGCCTCGTTGTCCCGGGCCGGCTGGCTGTTCCGCAGCGGGCCGGTCATCACCTCATCTTCGACGGTGGCGTGGTGCAGGATCTGTTTGACCCAAAAACCGAACTGCTCGTTCAACTCGGTAATGTCTTCAAAGGTGGACGCCCTGCCGGCCAGGTCCTCGATCCGGTCGGTCACCGCTCGAAAGGCCTTGTGCATCAGCGGCATAACGTCGATGGGGTCTTCTAGCTTGGTGGTGTTTTCTGCATTCATTTCCTCACCCTTATGTCGATTTTTGCGGCGGCCTTACGGGGCCACCGGTTGGGCTTGGTTGATGCGAGACTCCAGCTCTAACAGCAGGTCGTTCTCTCTGGGGGTAAGGTCTTGGGAGATCCACTCGATCACCCAGCGTGGGTCATCGGCGTCGCGGTCGACCAACAGTCCGCCTACGATCTCCAATTGACGCCGTGGGGAGAGGTTTTCCCTGAGCAACGGAATGACCATGGCTTCCTCGGTCTCCAGGTGGTCTTCCTGGGCCACGCGAAGGGCGATCACCTGGCCGTAGAGATGCTGCTTGGTGCGGGAGATGACGCTGGTGGTCCCAATATCCTCTTCCAGCACGGTCATGACATCTTGGACGTACTCCAGGAGTTTGGCGTATTCGGAATCTTCTTTCTCCAGGAGGGCCCATTTGACCTGCTCGACCGGGTCATCGGCCGCCGTCCGGCGGGACTCGTCCACCAACCTGGACATCTCGGCGCCCACCTCTTTCTCGGCGTGGTACATGATGGCGGTGGCCCAGGCGGTGAACGCCAACTTGAAGGGCTGGAGGCTGCATCCATCCTCAAGGCGCCGGGCCTGCTCCACGGTCCGGTCAGCCTCGCCCCGCAGGGCCTTGTGGATCAGAAACATGGCGTCGATGGGTTGCTCGAGGTTAGTGATCTCCACGGTCATGCAGGTCCTCCCAATCTGGCTATTCGCCCCGGCATTAATTTCGCGCAAGCCCATTATATCGTGATTGTCAATACTCATCTATCGCTATTATTAATATTCATGATGCATATGGTACTGGACGCAGCACAACGCACTCCAGTGTATTTCGGCCCTGATTATTGGTGCCAATGGTCACTTTCAGTCTGGTCCAAAAAGTGGGCAACAAAAAAGGGAGGACTCTCGCCCTCCCTTTAGATTCCGGTTAGACCCCAGTGGTGGTCCGGCGCTTGGGGGTTGGGTTAGCCGGCGGGCACCGGCTGTTTCCTCACCGAAGCAACGGCTTTGACCTGCTCCATCAGCATGTCGAAATTCTCAAAGGTGAGGGACTGGGGGCCGTCGCACTTGGCCAGGTCCGGATTGGGATGCACCTCGATCAGCAGACCGTGGGCCCCGGCGGCCACCGACGCCAGAGCGACGGGGGTGACCAGATACCATTTGCCGGTGCTGTGGCTGGGGTCGGCCAGTATGGGCAGGTGGCTGAGGCGCTTGATCACGGGCACGGCGGCCACGTCCAGAGTGAACCGGGTGAAGGTCTCGAAACCGCGGATGCCCCTTTCACAGAGGATCACCTGCTCGTTGCCCCCGTTCATCACGTACTCGGCGGCCAGCAGCCATTCCTCGTAGGAGGCGGACAGACCCCGCTTGACCATCACCGGCTTCCCGACCAAGCCGACCTCGTCCAGCAGGCTGTAGTTCTGCATGTTCCGCGCGCCGATCTGCAGGATGTCGGCGTACTTGGCCACGGTGTCCACGTCGGCCGGGGACATCACCTCGGTGATGATGGGCAGGCCGGTTTCCTCCTTGGCCAGTTGGAGGAGCTTCAGGCCGTCTTCGCCCATTCCGCGGAAGCTGTAGGGAGAGGTCCTGGGCTTGAACGCGCCGCCCCGCAACACCGTGGCGCCGGCGGCCTTCACCGCCTTGGCGGTGGAGACCATCTGCTCCTCGTCTTCAACGGAGCAGGGGCCGGCCATGATCACCGGATCGGGTCCGCCGATCACGGCGTCGCCCACCTTGATGATCGTGTCACTGGGATGGAACTCCCGGCTGGCCAGCTTGTAGGGCTTGGAGATCATCACCACTTCGGCGACGCCGTTCAGCAGTTCAATCTCGTCTTTGAAATCAGGAGGTATGACCCCCATGACGCCCAGGACGGTCCGCTCCATTCCCACGTTGATCTGGGCCTTCAGGCCTCGGGCTTCGATGCGCTCTCGGACAACGTGCAAGTCCTCTTCAGAGGTGTCTCGTGCCATTACGACGATCATGTCAGAACTCACCTTTTAGTACGTGGATTTATCCGTATTCCGTCTGGTCTTTGGCCGGGTTTTAATCGGTCTTTGAAAGGAACTGGAACGGACCTAAAACGAAATACCTAACCCCCGCCGGAGCCGGCGGCTTCACCGGCCGCAGGGCTCACTCACTCTCATCATATGGCTAATCACCGCGCCCTAAGAACGCAGGTCCTTGGCCCCTTTTAGATATATGTATACCAGGTCTTTTGGCTCCTTATCCGTGTTCACTAGTATAAGTATCCTGATACAGCGGGGCAAGCTACCCGCCACAACCACCTGGGTGATGTCCAGGAGCGGGGCATTGGTCCAGGCCAGTCCGCGGGCGGCG
>JACZXN010000166.1 GCA_022571575.1 Chloroflexota bacterium
TTCGGTATCGGACTCGATATAAAGTCGGACGAGATCGATGATGGCGGGAGTGGCGTCGGTCTGTTGCAACCACAGGCGGCCGTGGCCCAGAAGATTCCCTTGAGCGCGGGCGGGTGTGGCTCAGCGCCTATCCTAGCCTGCGGCGGCAGTGGGGTCAAGCAGGCTGCCAACGCCCATTCCAGTCACCGTTCAACCCCGATTGTGCTATAGTTTACGGGTCGCCCTGGCACGCTTGGAACGCACCGAACCTTGAGCCTGGCGGCGTTAAATCCCCAACCATCGTCAGGAAGATTTCCATGCCCAAAATTCTGGTGGCGGACCCCATCGGCGCCGAGGGAATCGAGCTGCTTAAGTCCCGTGCCGAGGTGGACGTTAAGACCGGGATGAAACCCCCGGAACTGCTGGCCGTGATCGGCGAGTACGAAGGCTTGGTGGTCCGCAGCGAGACCAAGGTGACCAAAGAGGTCATCAAGACCGCCAAGAAGCTGCAGGTGGTCGGCCGCGCCGGCATCGGCGTCGATAATATCGACCTGGACGCGGCCACCAGCGCCGGCATCGCCGTGGTCAACGCCCCCACGGGCAACACCGTGGCCGCGGCCGAGCACACCATGGCATTGATGCTGGCCCTCTCCAGGAACGTGCCCACCGCGCACCAGTCACTGAAAGCCGGCGAGTGGAAGCGCAGCGCCTTCATGGGCGTCGAGGTCCGCAACAAGACCCTGGGCATCTGCGGACTGGGGCGGGTTGGCTCGCAGGTTGCCAAGCGTGCCCTGAGCTTCGACATGAGACTGGTGGGATACGACCCCTTCGTGTCCCCGGACTACGCCAAGCGCATGGGCATCGAACTCCTCTCATTGGAAGAGTTGTTGGCCCAGTCCGATTTCATCACCCTGCACACGCCGCTGACCGACAGCACCCGCCACATGATCGGCAGCAAAGAGGTGGGCCTGCTCAAGCATGGAGCCCGGCTCATCAACGTGGCCCGGGGCGAGTTGGTGGACGAGAACGCCTTATTGGACGGCTTGGAGTCGGGCCAGTTGGGCGGCGTCGCCCTGGACGTTTTCGCCCAGGAACCGCCGGAGAACACGGCGCTGATCGGGCACCCCAAGGTCGTGGTGACGCCCCACCTGGGCGCCTCCACCGAAGAAGCCCAGCGGGAGGTGGCCATCGAAGCGGCCGAGCAGGTGTTGGCGGTGTTGAACGGTGAACCGGCCCGGAACACGGTCAATGCCCCGTTCCTCGCCCCCGAGGTGCATGCGGTCCTGGCCCCCTATATGCCGGTTGCCACCGTGGTGGGAAAGCTGTTGACCCACCTGGCCGAGGGCCAGTTCCTGGGTATCACGATCAGCTACGAGGGCGAGATCGCCGAACACGACACCCGCACCCTGCAGGCCGCGGTCTTGGCCGGGTTGTTGGAGCCCATCACCACCGGGCAGGTGAACCTGATCAACGCTCCGTCGTTGGCCAAGGAACGGGGGCTCGACATAACCGAGCAACACAACACCTCGGCCCGGGAGTACTCCAGCATCATCAGCGCCACCATAGAAACCAGCGAGGGCAAGATCACCCTGGCCGGGACGTCCCTCCGGAACGAACCCCATATCGTCAAGATCGACGATTACTGGCTGGATATCGTGCCCACCACGCCCTACATGCTGTTTGTGGACAACCGGGACCAGCCGGGTTCCATCGGCGCCGTGGGCACCATCGCCGGCCGCCACAACATCAACATCAGCTTCATGGAAGTGGGACGCCTGAGCCTGCGGGGCCGGGCCATGATGGTCATCGGACTGGACGACCCCATCCCGCCCGAGGTGATGGAAGAGATTCAGAACCTGGACCAGATCGACAACGTCAGATTGGCCCACCTGGGGCCGCTGTGATCGGCCGGCCCCCCCAATCCAAAAGATGTTAGGCCGGCGCCCGTTGTAACCGCCGGGACGCCGGACCTGGGAGAGGACCAACATGGGCGATAAGATCGGGATCATGGGAGCCGGAGCGCTGGGCAGCTACGTTGGGGCCTTCCTGTCCCGGGCGGGCGAGGACGTGACCTTCGTGGACATGTGGCCGGAGCACGTCGAGAAGATGCGGAAGGACGGTCTCCAGGTCACGGGCAGTCAGGGCCCGTTCACCGTGCCGGTGAAGGCCATGCACCTGACCGACGCCCAGGGAATCTCGGAGCCCTTCGACTTCGTCTTCATCTCCGTAAAGTCCTACGACACCGAGTGGGCCACCCATTTCATCAAACGCTACGTGCGGGACGACGGGTTCTTCGTCTCCCTGCAGAACTGCTGGAACGATGTCCCCATGGGTGAGATCGTCGGGCCCACGCGGCAGCTTGGCTGCATCGCCTCCCACATCGAGGTTGCGCTCTGGGAGCCGGGACTGGTCACCCGCGGCGGCGCGGTGGGCCGGGACTCGGGTCACACGGTGTTCCGTGTCGGGGAGCAGGATGGGCGCATCACGCCCCGCGCCGAGAAAGTAGCTGCATTGCTGGATAACATCGACGCGGCTTACGCATCGGACAACCTATGGGGCGAGCGCTGGGCCAAGCTGTGTCAGAACTCCATGGGCAACGGGCTCTCCGCCTCCACCGGGCTGGGCTCCCAACAGATGGCCGAAGACCCCCGCTGCCGTTTGATCCGCATCAACCTGGCCAAGGAAGCCGCGAAGGTCGGCCTGGCCATGGGCCTGAACGTGGTCGGCATCCAGGGCATGCCCGCCCAGACCTGGGCCGACGCCGACCGGGGGGACGTCTTCGAGGAACTTGACGCCTTTATGTCCTCTCACGGAGGCCGGGTCAACTGGCTGGCCTCCATGGCCCAGGATGTTAAGAAGGGACGGCGCTCGGAGATCAACCTCATGAACGGCCTCGTTGCCCAGAAGGGCCTGGAGGTGGCCATTCCGACCCCCTTCAACGACGCCGTGATCGAGGTGATGAACGGCATCGACGACGGCACGTTGACCCAGGGCGATTCCCACGTGGACCGGATACTAAAGGCGGTGGGCCGCTAGGCGGGCGGGCGGTACAACCGCGTTCTCTGGAGAGTGAACAGGTGATTATCAAGGTAGAGCCGGCCGAGATGTTCATGTACCGGGTCATAATGATCTCCAATCTGGAGAACCCGGACCCGGAAGACCAGGAGATCCGGGACTATATGGAAGCCCAGGAGTTGGAGCCCAAGTACCGCAGCGAGGGCGACTTCGAAGGGCGTCGAAGCGAGTCCCTGCAGTTCGGCGGGTGTTACCTGGGCAGGCACCTGGGCGAGATCAACCTGATCCAACAGAAGTACATCGAACAAGAACTCATCGCCTATGAGATCAACCGCCACCTTGGCGAGTCCGACCGGCCGGTGGAGATCCCCGAGGAAAGGCGCGAAGGGACCGTGGCGGAACTTCTGGAGAGCTTCAACAACGAGTCGGCGTTCCGAAAGATGGACGATGGGAAGTACGAGGTGGCGCTGGACGGGGAAGCGGTCCGGGAGGCCGCCAGGGGCCTGCTGGCGGATTAAGAGCCTGGTCTGACATTGGGAAGAAAAAGAGGTCCGTCCCGATGAATCGGGACGGACCTCTTTTGTTCTGCGAAGTGGAGCGGGTGATGGGAATCGAACCCACATGACCAGCTTGGAAGGCTGGAGCTCTACCACTGAGCTACACCCGCCCGAAGGGACTTCCGAATTATAGTGGGTAGCGGTGCTCCGTGCCAGACCGAAGGGTGACTCAGTCTTAATCGTTGAATTAGAATGCCTCTATTAATGGGCAACGCAGGTAAAGAACAACTGAATCAAGAGCAATGGAGGAGGCCAAAGATGGCATTGGAACGAAGGGAGTATCCCGACATCGCGCCCGCGGGCCCGACCTACAGCCGGGCGGTCAAGGCGGGCAACCTGCTATTCATCTCCGGATGCACCGCCCGGGGCACGGACTCGCAGGGCAAGTCCATGATGGAACAACTGGACGTGACCCTTGGGCGTCTGGTGGCCGTGGCGGCGGCGGAGGGCGCGGGTCCCGGAAACTTCGCCAAATTGACCTGTTTCGTGACCAGCATCAACGACTACCAGCTTGACTCCCAGCAGCAGAGGGCGCTATTCGCCAAGCATTTCCAGGAGCAGTATCCGGCCAACTCGCTCATCGAGATCAGCGCTTTGGCTGAACCGGGACTTGACGTGGAGATCGAAGCGATAGTGGTGCTGGACTAGGAGCATGGTTCGACGAGCTCAGCTTGAGCGATCTCCACCAACCTCTTGGTTTGCCTTCCAAATGCTGTAAGCGAAGAGCGGAACGTAGTCTGGACGAGGTTTGACGGCTACGAGCTTGCCCTCACGAATCCGGACTTCATCGAAGACTTCCCTGGTTAACTCACGGCGCTGTTCCTGCGTGACCCCAGGATGCTCCCAGAGAGCCGGCAGGTCTCGTAAGAGTTCAGCGGCGCGGTCCAGGTTGGGAGTCGGACGCTTAGCCGTCTTGGGCTCCAACGCCCGCCGCTGACGCTGGAGAGCTTGGTATTCGGCTTTGAAGTCTTCGTCGCTAATCACATCCCAGATATGCTGTTTGCGGAGATTGGCCATAGCGCTGTCAATCCGCCGAATATCAAGACTGTTGTCGGGTTCAGGGCCTTCGTTGGACATTGCCCGAAGAACCGCAGAGCGCCAACCATCGTCCAACTTGATGCAACCTAGCACTCGCTCAGCGAACTCATGTTCAACACGGGGAGCGGGTACGGATCGAGGGCGCATCTCGCACCTACGGAGGCTGTGCATCATACGGAGTGAGATACTGCCATTCTGATGGTGTCCTTCACCGTGGAACGGTTCTCCGCACTCGTCACAAGTTAAGACAACGGTTAGCGGGTAGATTCTCTGTTGGCGAGCGGGCGGGCTGAATCTTCCCCGAGTATTTTTATCGCTCCGTACGTCCTGGCATCGGGCCCAAAGCTCTTTGATCTCCTCGGGCACCTCGTGGGCTCCCGGAATTACCTCTTCGTCTGATTGCCCCCGGTGATAGACCACTTCGCCATCGTAGAAACGATTATCAAGTATCGTGCTGATCGAACTCTCGGTGAACGGTCTGCCGTC
>JACZXN010000167.1 GCA_022571575.1 Chloroflexota bacterium
TGTCCCGGGCGAACTGGACCAGGAGCGCGTGCACCTCGTTTCCGTGATCCACGACGACGTCCAGGATCTGCAGCGGGACCGAGTCGTGTTTGCGCAACTTTCCCAAGACCTCCAGGCCGCGGCGGCCTCGGCTGCGCCGGAGCGGGTCGCTGGAATCGGCGATGTGGCGCAATTCGTCCAGCACGAAGCGCGGCACAACCAATGAGCCTTCCAAGAAACCCGTGATGCTCAGGTCGGCGATCCGTCCGTCGATGATCGCGCTGGTGTCCACGAGGATGCTGCCGTTTCGCGAGGATTTTCGCGATTTGACCTTATCGGCCCTGCCGGTCCATCCGTTCCCATGGGAAGCCATGGCGGAGCCGATCGACGGAGGGGGAGCCTCCAGGCCGGGAAAGATGGCGCGCACATCCCGTTCCCGCCGGACTCCCAGCCACAGGCCGAAGAAACCCAGAACTATGTTCACGATCACTGGGACGGCCCAACTGGGCCAACCGGACAGCGTGTACAGAGGAATGGAGACAAGCGAGGCAACGGCCAAGCCCACAAGCAGACCGGCCGTAGCCGAGATCAATGCCGAGCCGGGTATTGAATCGATAAAATCGGCGATCATGTGCCAGGGCTTGAGGATCAGGAAGGGGATTAAAACTCCCCCGATGATTGCGCCGGCCAGGGCTAGTGCGAGACCCCAGGGCAAGAATTCTTCTTGATTCGAGGATGATTCCGAGATGTATAGTCCGAGCCGCCAGCCAATTACCCCAAGACCCCCGGCGCTCAACGCTCTGAGCATCCAAAGGGCCATCAACGGAGGTCACCTCCTTGCCAGCCGTGGCTCCGGCATCGGGCCAGCCGGGCCAGCAGACGCTGGACTTCTAGTTTTTTAATTTTGGCCGGATATCGAGCCCAGGGAATCTAAAAAAGCGGCCGTTTAACCGCCACTGCTATTTTAATCCAGGCAGCGCTGCCTGGGATACCATCCATGAAGCTCATTGCGATGCATCTGTTGCCGTCAAGCCGACGGGATGTCCTGCTCCGCAGGCAGTGTATTAGAAGTTTATTTCGGCCGTTTCGCCCGTGCCCGCGAATTGGATTCGGGTAGATTTGGGCTGCGATTTAGCCTCGATTACCGGGAAAATTGCATCACTCGACAATATTGAGAATAGCACATGTACCCATGAGGGGAAAGGCATTTTTCAGGAATCGGCCCTCATAGGTCTGCCTCTTGACCCCATCGCGGTGGCGCGTCCGTCCATCTGTATCTAATTTGCCGCCCCGTCGTATATTTCCGGGCGTGGGGCGGGATTGACCTACGCGCCAGGCGCGGCTCTAACCCAACAGGGATTTGGTCCATGACTGGCGAAAGCAAGCCGAGGGTATATCTGGTGGGTTAATTCTGTTCCGAGCCCGTGTTCGACAGGCTCACCATGAGCAGTATGAAGGTAATTTGGTTCAATGGTGGGAGCGCGGTTTATACACGTAGGGGCATCCCGATTCCATCGGGATGCCCCTACACGCCAATGCCAGTTTAATTGTTCAGAACCGCTCGCCCATAACGAAACGCGGCGAGCCGCCTAGCTGGGATCGGGCGCTCCCTCGACCTCGTGGTAAAGGTCTTCTTCGGAGATCACGTTGTTCTTTTTGAAAGCCTCGATCTCTTCCGAAGAGTAGCCCAAGATTTCGGAGAGGACCTCGTCGTTGTGCTCGCCAACCTTGGGAGTGACGCCGATGTTCACCGGGGTGCGGGAGAAATGCCAGTAGTCGCCGGAGACGGCGATGGTGCCGGCCAGGAAATCGTCCACCTCCACCATGGTGCGCCGCTCCCAGGGATGGGGGTCGGCTGCGGCCATGGGGATGTCGTTGACCGGCGCCGCCACCACGTCGTGCTTGGTGAAGTGGGCAATGGCTTGGTCCATGGTCATGGTGGCGAGCAGTTCGTTCAGGGCCTCGTTCACGATCGCGGCGTTCTTGGCCCGGTCGGGCCGGTTGTTGAAGCGGGGGTCCTCCAGCCACTCGGGCTTGTCCAGGGCGTTGCAGACCCGGTACCAGTGGTGCTGGTCCCCGGCGGAGAGCAGGACCCAGCCCTCTTTGCAGGGATAGATGCCGGAGGGAGGGGCGGTGGAATTGGAGTCGCCCCGCGTGGGCTTGATGCCGGAGCCGTGGTAGGCGGTGATGGGGATCTCGGTCATGGAATAGCCGGTGTCGGCCAGACAGACGTCCATGGACTGGCCCAGGCCGGAGATCTCGCGTTCGTGGAGGGCGGCCAGGCAGCCGATGGCGGCATGTAGGGAGGTGATGCGGTCGATGATGGGGACGCCGGTCCTGATGGGAGGCATGCCCTCTTCGCCGGTGAGCATGGTGATGCCGGACATGGTCTGGCCGATGGGGTCGTAGCCGATCTGGTCGCGGTAGGGTCCGAACTGGCCGTAGGCGGAGACATTGACCATGATGATGCGGGGGTTGAGCTCCTTGAGTTGGTCGTAGCCGAAGCCCATCTTCTCGATGGTGCCGGGCCTGAAGTTCTGGACCAGGACGTCGGAGACCTTGATCAGGCGTCTGAGGGCCTCCTTGCCTTCTTCTTTTCGGAGGTCCATGGAGAGGGACTTCTTGCCGGAGTTGTACTGGACCCAGTAGGAGGATTGTTTCTTGACCCAGGGGCCGTGGTAGCGGGTCTCCTCGCCGCCCAGACGTTCGACCTTGATGACCTCGGCGCCCATGCGGGCCAGGACCTGGGCGCAGCGTGGGCCGGCCTGGTGACGGCCCAGGTCGATGACGCGGATATTTTCCAGGGGATGGTTGAGAGCGGGCATGGGCGGAAGACCCCCTACAAAGCATATGTGACGGGATTTGGGCAATTGTAAGACTGGCCGGCGGTTGGTGTCCAGAACGGCGCCGCCCGCAGATACGAGACAGCCGGACTGATGCCGGTTACACCGGCCCCACCGCCGGACTGGCGAAGGACACAGGCGACGGCTGGAAGAGCCAGACCTCGGTCTGGGATGGCAGGCTCTGGGGAGAGAAAATGGCGGTGTGGCCGTCCAACCGCTTGACCCTTGGCTGGGTGGCCAGCCAGCCTTCCGGGGGTTCCAGGCCGGTATCGGCGGCCATCAGCCCCGGTATCTGATAGTGCATCGGGATCACCACCCTGGGTTCCAGCCGCTGGATGAGAGAGTCAACCTCTCCGTAGGACAGAAGATGGCTGGAATCGTCCACGGTCACCAGGAGCACGTCGATATCGCCGATGGAACGGGCCACGTCCGCCGGCCAGTCGGCCCGGTTGTCGCCCAGATGCAGGAAGCTGACGCCGCCGGTCTCCAGCCGGAACATCACGTTGGGGAACTCGCGCAGCCGGGAGGCCCCCGAGTGCAGGTCCTGGACTCCCCGGATGGCCAGGTCCCGGTTGGCGAACTCCCCCGGCATCCGGATCAAGGACGCCCCTTCCGGCAGCCGCTCGGCGGCGTCATGGTCGAAATGGGCGTGGGTGATCAGGCCGAGGTCGCACTCCACGTCGGGAAAAAGGCGGGTGAACCAGTACCGTTCCGAGATGTTGCGGTAGGGGTCGGCCAACACCCTGAACCCGGCCTCAGTCTGCCAGCGAAAGGCGCAATGGCCGTAGTAGGACAAGGTCAGGGGGCCGTCAGCCCCGGAGCCGGATGGTGTCGACATCGAAGAACCTCTAATCAAGCCGGGTTCGGTCAAATCGGGTGCCGAGTTCAGGTGCGGACCGCGGACCAAGACGAATGTCATTCTAGCGGAGGCGATGCACCGGCGCCATCCGGTGGCAGGCTGTTGACATTGGCTAAAAATTGGTAATATATATCATGGTTTCGGTAAGTGAGATGAGGAATCTAGGGCATTGACCACGTATCCGGTGGGGCTGGCCGTGATCTCCCGGCGGCGGATCGCCGAGGGGACGAAGAAACAGATACCCGAGCGGCTGCTGGCCAAGCTCTGGAAGGAGAGAGCCGCCCGGCAGACCGGTCTGCGCACCGAAGCCGGCCAACGGGTGCGGGTGGTCTATCCGGGCCGTTCCGGCACCGCCGCCGGCCCCGACTTCCGGGACGCCCTGCTGGAGGTGGAGGGTCTGGGCCTGGTCAGGGGCGACGTGGAACTGCACATAAGACAGTCGGATTGGGACTCTCACGGCCACGGCGGGGACCCCAACTACAACGGCGTGGTGGTTCATGGGGCGTTGGAGGTCGATTCGGAGGAGACCCGATTGCAGAGCGGGAGCCGGGCTCCGGTGGTCGATCTGACGTCGCTGCTGGCAGAGGGGTCAGTGGAAGAAGCACCGGACCGAGAGCCGCTCCTGGACCTCTGGCGGATATTGGCCCGCAGTGGGTTTCCCAGGCCGGGCTCGGCGGAGGAGGTGGAAAAGACCCTGGACCGGGCCGGCGACCAGCGGTTTCAGATCAAGTCGAAGTGGTTATCGGAGTGCATCCGGGCCGATGGGCCGGACCAGGTGTTGTACGAGGCCCTGATGGAAGGGCTTGGCTACAGCAGCAACCGGCGTCCCTTCGTCGAACTGGCGTCCCGTGCGCCGTACCAAGCGGTCACCCAGGCCGCCGGGCAGCTTCGTCCAGGGGAGCGTTTCGGGGCGATCCGCGGGTGGCTGGGCGCCTGTTCGGGCCTGGGCCAGCCCGGATCACCGCGCCCCCCCGGTTTACGGACTCCGAAAAATATGGGTCCGGCCATGAACCGCCCGAAGGGTTTTGGCCCGGCCATGAATCATGAAGAGTGGCGGTTGTTCCGGGTCCGGCCAGCCAATCATCCGCGGCGGCGGATCGTGGGGGCAGCCACGCTGCTGGAGCGGTTTCTTGAAGCGGGTCTGGCGGCGGGGCTGGGTGAGGTTGCCGCCCAGGCTGCCGCCGGAAAGGATGTTGGAAAGGGGGCTCGGGGAAAAGGGGTTCGGCCGGCCAGATTGACCCAGGCCCTCTGCGCCCCCAGCCCAAGCGGACCGGCCTTTATCGGTCCGGGCCGGGCGAAGGACCTGGCCGTCAATGCGGTCCTGCCCTTCATGCAAGCCTGGGGGGAGGTCAGCGGCCAAGGGCCG
>JACZXN010000168.1 GCA_022571575.1 Chloroflexota bacterium
CTAGTTCGATTTAACTTTAAAAGGGGAAATACCCACCGAGGAGTAAGGCATGGCTCTAGACACAAGTAAAGGCTTGGGCGCCATGACCGGGGCCCGCTACATCGAAAGCCTGAAGGATGGCCGGGAGGTGTGGCTGGACGGCAAAAAGGTGGCCGACGTCACAACCCATCCCGCCTTCTCCGGCATGGTCAACGAATTGGCCCGGATCTACGACCTGCAGCACACCCCGGAGTACCGGGACCAGATGACCTTTGTTTCTCCCGAAACGGGCACACGGTGCAGCACGTCCGGGCTGCTGCCCAGGACCCGGGAGGACCTCAAAGCAAAACGTAAGAACAGCGAGCTCTGGAACCAGCAGTGCTGGGGGCAACTGGGCCGGGGCCCAGACATCTTGGCCCCCTACATCATCGGTCTGTACAACGCCCGGCAGACCTTCACCGACGTTAAGAATCCCCGCTGCGATTTCGGCGAGAACGTGGCCAACTACTACCGCCTTTGCGCGGAAAACGACCTGTTCCTCACCCACGCCCTGGGCGACCCCCAGGTGGACCGCAGCGAGCAGCCCCAGAACGAACAGCGGGCCACCATCGAGGAGGACCTGGCCCTGCACGTGGTGGAGGAAACCAGCGAAGGGATCATAGTCACCGGGGCCAAGCAACTGGCCACCGCGGCGCCCATCGCCAACGAGACCTACGTTTCCCTGTCGGCCACCTTCGTCCGCAGGGCCGACCCCCGGTTCGTGCTTGCCTTCTCCATTCCCACCAACAGCCCGGGCCTGAAGATCCTTTGCCGGGAGCCGGTGTCCCAATGGACCGGCAGCTACGGCCATCCCCTGGGCATGCTGTACGACGAACAGGACGCCATGCTGTTCTTCGAGAAGGTGCTGGTGCCCTGGGACCGGGTGTTCATGCTCTATGACTCGGAGCCGCTACGCCGCGATTTCTCCGCCGGGATAAATTTCACCGAGTGGGGCAATCTCTGCCGCATCCACGAACGCATGAAGGTGATGACTACTGTCGCGACCATGATCGCCGAGTCCATCGGCGTGTTGGACTACCGCGAAGTCTCCGCAAAGATCGGCGAGATGGTCATGTACACCGAGATGTGGCTGCACGCCATGGACGGTGTGGAGCACGGCGCTCACATGGAGGACAGCGGCGTGATGGCCCTGGGTTCCATGACCGGCATGAACATCTATTTCACCCAGATATCCTCCAGGATGGTCCAGATCTTGCGGGAGGTCGCGGGTTCCGGCCTGATCATGCAGCCCAGCGAGAACGACCTGGCCAGCCCGGAACTGCGGCCCTACCTGGACCGGTATCTGCGGGGAAAGGGCGTGGACGTAGAATACAAATCGCGGCTGTACCGCCTGGCGCACGACCTGGCAGTCTCCTCCTCAGGCATGCGCCAAGAGGTGTACGAGTACTGGCACGGCGGCGACCCCAACCGGAACCGCATCAACCTGCTCCGAGGGTTCGACCAAGACGCGACCCGGAGCCGCATCGAAGACCTGGTCTCCCGGCCCCTACCCCACAGCGGGTGATCGATACCCACGGCTAGTGGACTTCGAAAATCTCCTGGAACTCGGCGATCTTGGCCAGCAGCGCGTCTTTCTCTTTGGAAGTGGGGTTCCTCGGGTCTATGGCCTTGGGGAACCGTCCCAGCTTGAGCATCGATGCCATCAACAGCAACCGGGCCTTGTTGGCGTCCAAGTTGCTGCCCGCGATGCTAAGGTCATGCATGAATCCTGGCACCCGGCCACCCGGGTCAGAGCGTCCGACGCGCACCACCGGCAGCCCGCTGTAAACGGCGATGGACATGGCGGCCATCTGGGAAGTCGACCCCAAGCCGTAGGGAGAAGTCCCTTCCATCACCAAGCCGTGTAGTTTGGGAGAGCTTTCGTCTGGGTTGCTCTGGTCGGCCAGGGCTTTGGCGATCCGCGCTAGGATGTCTACTTCCTGATCGGGGTTCGAGCTGTCGTCCTCGCCCATATATGACGCCTGCTTGATGATGTTCACCCTGGGTATGGCAGTTGCCAGAAGGCCGCCGCCGGAGTCTTTCACTCTGACACTGACGGGGCTGGTGTCGCCGATCTTATCGGTGAAGATCACATCGGCCGGAAGCCGGGTCAGGTTCACGTCCGACGTGGCGGTGTGCTTGTAGTTGGGCCGGTACCAGATGGTCACCGGAGGCCCAACCGTGCCCAGGATCCCGCCGTGGCCGCCGGTGGCTTTGTAGTTGCCGGGCCGGTCGTCGGCCTTCTTGAACTCCCGGGCGGCGAAGATCCGCTCGTCCTGCACCCCTACCGCCCCAAGGCCGTTGCCCTGGCCGGAAAGCACGTACCCCACCGCGTCCACGATGTTCCGGTCCCCGTCGTTGGCCAGTTGCCCGTGGGGCCTCTGGGCCGCGATCCCGGCGATGGGCAGGTTGGTGTCGATCAACAGGCTGAGCCAGTAGGTGGTCTCTTCCACCGTGGGGCTGCCCTCCAGCCAGATACCCCCGGCGTATTGGCCCGAGGCCAGGGAGGATTGGACGATGTTGGTTACCCTGGCCAGGTCGCGGTACCGGGAGCGGCGGCTGATGGCATACGGTTTGTAGGGGAAATAGTCCTTTCCGGCCACCTCGCCGTTACTTGTGTACCCCGATGGCGGCAGGGCGCGGATGAAGTCGTAGTCGGCCTGGAGGTCCAGTATGTTGGGCGCGCCGTGCTCGTCCCTTCCCGATATGGTGCGGTCGATGTCGATGAAGATGTGCGAGGCGTCGGGGTAGAAGAACTGCCGGCCCCCGTATTCCAGGGCGGCGTCTTGCAGGTCTCCGTCCTCGAAGGGGACTCCCTCGCCGGAGCCGTTGGTCCGCCGGGCCATGTAGGGAAGAAGGTAGGGGCCGTCCTCCGGCCTCAGTTCGACCTCGTAGTAGTCATTGCCGTCATCGTGGTATACGGCTTTTGCGTCGTCCTCCAAGGGGTGAGCGGAGTGCTTGCGGATCTTGATGGTCACCGGCTCGTGCACCAGCTGGGCCACCAGGTGGTCGTAGCGTCCGGCGATCTCACGCTCTCCGGGAAGGCGCGCCTTTTTGCTGGTGACCAAGGTAGGAGAGTTGGCGATGGTGGCGGTGGGTCCGGAAAACACGGCTATCTTGGGCTTGGCCATGGCGGTCTCCTGTGTGGGCGGTGATACAAAACCCTCACCCCGGCCTTCGGCCACCCCTCTCCCTTAGGGAGAGGGGACGGGGGTGAGGGCGTTATTCTCGCAGGAAAGTCAGTGAATGGCGGCCTTAATAGGCTACCCGCAGGCCAGCGAGTAGACCTGGGTGGCGCCTTCGGGCAGCGGGTGGGCGGTCCAGGTGTCTCCCGCGTCCCGGCTGGCCCAAACCTCGCCGCCGCTGGCCGCGCACCACATGTGGCTGGGCTCGTTGCTGTCCATGGCCACCGAGAACATGGTGCTTTTCGGCTCCACGCCCATATCGGCCTGTTCCCAGTTCAGGCCGCCGTCCTTGCTGTGGAACAGCACGCCCTTTTCGCTCTGGAAGTTGCCGCCGGCCGCCACCCAGATGTTCCGGGGGTCGCCGGGGGTCTCCCGTATGCAACGGCAATAGGTCTGCCCCTTGGGGTTCATGGGGCCCAGGGTGATGTAGCTCCAATGCTCTCCCCGGTCGGTGCTGCTGAACAGGCCCGCCCGGCCGATGCCGAACACGGCGCCGGGACGAAGGGTGCTGGCCAGTACCCCGTGCATGTCCACCTCGTCGTCGTTGACGTACTGGCCGTGGCTAAGGTTCTCCCAGTGGTCGCCGCCATCCACGGTGCGGATCAGGCCGCCCACCTCTATCGCCGCATAGAGCTCGTTGGGGTCGGAGGTGCTGGCCGACATCATCAACACCCGTTTGGCGGAGTTGGCGCCGGGGCCCAGGGTGATCTCGGGAAAGCGGACGCTGACGGGCATCTGCCGCCAGTTGTCGCCGCCGTCTTCGCTGCGGTATATCTGGCAGGCCTCGTATCCGGCGTACATGACGTTGGGGTCCCTGGAGTCGAAAAGGATGGACCAGACGGGCAGGCCTTTATCGGGAACGTTGACCTTCTCCCAGTGGTCCCCGTGGTCGGTGCTGCGGTAGGGCCCTTCCTGGGTGCCCGCGTAGACGATCTCGGGCTTCAGGGGATGTACCGCGATGGCCCGTATCGCCGGCGCTTCGGGCAGGCCGTTGGTGGCCAATTCCCAGGCGTCATCTCCTTCGGCCATACGGTACAGGCCCGACTTGACCATTCTGCCGGGAGCTGTCTCTCCAGCTAAACCCACATAAACGTAGGATTTGCGATTTACAGACGTTTCTGAGGCCATGCTCTGCTCCTTTCAGCCGGTGACAGGGAAAACCGGAACCAGCCTATATGGGGATGGTCTCATTCCAACAGAACGTCACATGTCTTGTCAACGAAATCCTCTCGCCCCCACACGATGCGAGTTGGTATGGTAACCCTACTTAGCAAACCGGGCAGCCGGAGATCGTACATATAGGGCTTCCAACAAAGCCGAACCGCCATCTCCCGGTCGCTCTCGGCAATTTCCACTTGCTCCGGGCTGGGCGTCTGGCCGTAGATCTCCTCATACTCGGGAACCTGACTGGGATCGTGAAACAACAACTCGGTAATCTGGGCCGGGCTGATGATGAAGATGTCGGCAATCTCGCCCTTTTGGGGCTTGATGCCTACGTACGAGCGAAGACCCGCCGGGACTATAGTAAGACGTTTCAGATGCTTGCCAAATCTACTTGGAATCAGTTAGGGGCAGGGGTCAGAGATACGAATACAGCCCCATCTGAAACGACACTAACCGAAAACAACCTTCTTGCAATAGCTTTGCGTCACCCTTTGGTGAAATTGCACAAGTTCACTGCGTGGGAGGAAAGGGTTAGCGGGGCAGATTGGCTTTGGTGGATAGGCGATACGCGTCGGGGTATCCTCCTGCAAATTCAAGCCAAAAAGCTATCATTTAGCCGGCCAAACGATAGCACTTACCGAGAACTCACCAAGACAAACGCGCAATCGCAACTCAAC
>JACZXN010000169.1 GCA_022571575.1 Chloroflexota bacterium
TTACGCCGGTGTGTGCTGCCTGTGGTGCCGAAACCGGGGCCGGCGCCAGATTCTGCCGTGGGTGTGGCGCCAACCTGGCGGCTGATCACCCTTTGGCTGAGGGCGCCTCCCCGGCGGTTCCAGCCCCCGCTCCCATCCCCAACGAGCAACCTGCCTCCTTCGCCGGTGGCCGGTACCAGGTAAAGCGGTTCCTGGGAGAGGGTGGCAAAAAGAAGGTCTACCTGGCCCATGACACTACGCTGGACCGGGACGTAGCCTTCGCCCTGATCAAGGCCGAAGGCCTGGACGAGACCTCCCGCACCCGCATCCAACGGGAAGCCCAGGCCATGGGCCGTCTGGGCTCCCATCCCCATATAGTGACGGTATTCGACCTGGGGGAAGAACAAAATCAACCTTACATGGTCACCGAGCTCATGGGCGGCGGCGACGTGGAGGGTTTGATTGAGGAAGCCGACGAACACCGGCTTCCCCTGGAGCAGGCAATTGGCATCGCCGTTGAGACCTGCCGGGGTCTGGAGTTCGCCCACAGCCGGGGCATCGTCCACCGGGACCTGAAGCCGGGCAACGTGTGGCTCACTTCGGATGGTATAGCAAAGATCGGCGACTTCGGCCTGGCGGTGGCCCTGGACCGATCCCGCCTGACCACCGAAGGCATGATGGTGGGCACCGTGTCCTACATGCCGCCGGAGCAGGCCATGGGCGGCGAGGTTACGCCCCGGTCGGACCTGTATTCCCTGGGGGCCATGCTCTACGAGATGGTTACGGGTAGACCACCTTTCCTGGGTGATGACTCAGTTGCAATCATCGGCCAGCACATCAACACCCCGCCGGTGGCCCCTACGTGGCACAATTCGGCGTGTCCGCGGGCCTTGGACGCGCTCATCATTCGATTGCTGGCCAAGGACCCCTTGGAGCGGCCCGAGTCGGCGTCGGATGTCTTGGCGGCGTTGGACGCCATCGACGTCGCCACCAGCGTGGAACAGCCTGTGGCGGCCGTTGACGAGGCCCACGCGCTGGACAGCCTGGCCGGGGGAGTGTTCGTCGGCCGGCAACGAGAGATGGGCGACTTGAAGGCCGCACTGGAAGACGCCCTCTCTGGCCGGGGAAGATTAGTCATGCTGGTGGGCGAACCGGGCATCGGCAAGACTCGAACGGCCCAGGAGTTAGTCACCTACGCCGGCTTGAGGGGCGCCCAAGTGCTTTGGGGACGGTGCTACGAAGGAGAAGGTGCGCCGCCCTACTGGCCCTGGGTGCAAGCCATTCGGTCCTACGTCCGCAATCGGGAGCCGGAGCAGCTACGTTCGGACATGGGGGCCGGGGCCGCCGACATCGCCGAGATAGTATCCGACGTAGGGGAGCAGTTGCCAGGCCTGAATCCACCAGCCCAATTGGAGCCGGAGCAGGCCAGGTTCAAGTTGTTCGACTCCATAACCGCTTTTCTGAGGAGCGCCGGCCAGCGGCAACCCTTGGTACTGGTGCTGGACGACCTGCACTGGGCGGACCACCCATCGCTGCTGCTGCTGGAGTTCGTGGCACGAGAGCTATCCAACGCCAGGCTGCTGATCATAGGGACTTATCGGGACGTGGAGGTATCCCGCAGGCATCCCCTGTCCCAGACCCTGGGGGAGTTGACCCGCGAACGGTTGTTCCAGCGGGTGTTGCTTAGGGGTCTTGACCGAGGCGACGTGGGCAGGTTCATCGAGTTGGTGTCCGGCGTTACCCCGCCCTCCGGGATGCTGGAAGCGGTGTACACCCAGACCGAGGGCAACCCGCTGTTTGTCACCGAGGTGGTGCGGCTGCTGGTGCAAGAGGGGGAGGTTGGGGCAACACATGCCGCACCCCTGCGGGATTCGGACACCTGGACGGTACGCATCCCTGAAGGGGTGCGGGAAGTGATCGGGCGCCGGTTGGACCGGCTGACAGAGCGGTGCAACGAGACATTGACAGTAGCGTCGGTCATCGGTCGTGAGTTTTCCTTGGATCAACTAAAACCGATCGTCGAAGATGTGACCGAAGACCGCCTCCTAGAAGTCCTGGAAGAAGCCCTCTCGGCGAGGGTCATCGAAGAGCTTCCTCAGGCGGTGGGTCGCTATCAGTTCACCCACGCCTTGATTCAAGAAACCCTGTCTGAGGAGCTTTCCACCACCCGAAGGGTGCGGTTGCACGGGCGGATAGCGGAGGCCCTGGAAGCATTGTACGGAGATGATGCTGAGGCACACGCCGCTGAATTGGCCCACCATTTTGCCGAGGCCCAGACGTCAACGGGCCCGGACAAGCTGGTTCGCTACTCTCTGATGGCGGGAGAGCGGGCGCTGGACGGCCATGCCTACGAAGATGCACTTGCTCATTTTGAAAGGGGCTTGGTTGCCCGGGACATTTCCCTGTCCGGAACGGAGGCGGCTTCCCAGGCTGCTCCCGACGAAGAGGCCGCGGCCCTGCTGTTCGGCCTGGCACGGGCCCAGTCTGCCACAGTGGAAGCGCATCTGCTTGGGGAAGCGTTCGCCCCGCTACGCCGCGCCTTCGAGTACTACGCCGAGGCGGGGAACGTCGCCATGGCGGTGGCCGCTGCGGAGTTCCCAATCGCACCCCCAGCCTATGTGATTCCGGGTGTCACCGAACTGGTGGCCCGTGCTCTTAGTCTGGTCCCGGCCGATTCCCACGAGGCCGGACGCCTACTCTCTCGCTACGGTGTCACCCTTGGGGTAGCGGAAGGTGACTACGAAGGGGCTCAACAGGCCCTGGGGCGGGCGATAGCCATCGCCAGGCGTGAGGGGGACGTGCCTTTGGAGGTGCAGACCCTGGCCTATGCCGGAATTGTGAGCGGGCAACACCTCAACTGGCAAGAGAGCGTAGACAACGGGCTGCGGGCCATCGAACTGGCCACCGGTGATGAAAACCCCCTTTCTCTATATTTTTCTCGCTTTTGGACCGCAGTAAGTTTACTTTCCATGGGTGATCTTGATGCGGCCCGCCCCCACGCTATGGTCTTGCGAGACCTGGCGGAGAGGCGAAGCACCCCTCGAGTGCTTGCTGGTCATTGCTTTTCGCAGATCACGCATCTGTCGTGCCTTGAGGGCGACTGGAGAGCAGGCCGTGAATCTAGCGACCGGGGCCTGGAGGTGTCACCCTTAGCCTTCATACTCCTAGTGTCCCGAGTTCTGTTGGAGCATGAGACGGGAGAGTCCGCCCAAGGAGAAGTCTACCTAGAGCGGCTCCTCGAGACGATGGGGCGGGCGGGGCCAGACCAATTCTTCGCGTCTGGAATGACGTCTATGACGATAGCCGCAATAGCCCGCATCACCGGTGTCCCCGAGCGCTTGGAAGCAGCCGAGGCAGCCGCCGAGGCGACCCTCTCAACACAGTTTGCTACCCCTCTTCTCGCCACCTACGTCAAAGCCGGATTGGCCCTGCTGGCCGTGCAGAATGGCGACCAATCTGCGGCGGCGGAGCATTACTCTTATCTGTTGGGGCAGCGAGGCACGATGATATGGACGTTTTCATCGGTCGACCGCCTGCTCGGCCTCCTGTCTCAGACTATAGGAAACCTGGATGAGGCATCGGTTCACTTCGAGGACGCCCTGGGTTTCTGCCGCAAGGCTGGATACCGGCCCGAGTTGGCCTGGTCCTGCTGCGACTATGCAGATGCCCTTCGAGAGCGGGACGGCGAGGGTGACCGAGCCAAGGCCGTGGCTCTGCTGGACGAGTCTTTGGCCATCTCCAGCGAGTTAGGGATGCGGCCCTTGATGGAGCGGGTGCTGTCCCGGCGGGAGCTACTGGGGGCCTAGCCAAGCCGTTCATCGACAGACATAAAGGGCGCCCGAGGAATAAGATTGGAGGAAACAATGGCCAGTATTTACGACGAGTTGGGAGTCCGGCCGGTGCTGAACGCCCAGGGGAACCGCACTCTGCTGGGCGGCAGCACGCCGTCGCCCGCCGTCAGGGAACTGATGGACGCCATGGGCGAGTACTACGTGGACCTGGGCGAACTGATGGACTCGGTGGCCGTCAGAATATCGGAGATGCTGGGCGTGGAGAGGTCGCTGGTCACCTCGGGCTGTGCGGCGGCCCTGGCGGTGGGCGCGGCGGCGTGCATGACCGGCGACGACCCGGAGAAGATCAGGCAGATTCCCGACGTCACGGGCATGCCCCACGAGTTCATCATCCAGAAACAGCTGCGGGTCCGGTACGACCGGTGCATGAGCATCCCCGGCGGCAAACTGGTGGAGATCGGGAATGAGAAGGAAACCACTGCGGAGGACCTTGAGGCGGCCATCGGTCCCAATACCGCCGGGGTGCATTACCTGGCGCCGGGAAATCAGCCGGGTGCGTTATCCATAGAAGAGGTGATCCGCATAGCTCATTCCCACAACGTTCCCGTGATCGTGGACGCGGCGGGGCAGGTGTATCCCACGGACCTCCTCAGCAGGTACGTGAAGATGGGGGCCGACCTGGTGGCCTATGGCGCCAAATATTTCGGCTCCGTCAACTCCAGCGGGATACTCACGGGGAGGGGCGATCTGGTGGACGTGGCCCGAAAACATAGCTTCATCGGCTTCGAGTCCGGCGACAGCGGTTCCTTCGGCCGGCCGATGAAGGTTGACCGCCAGGAGGTGGTGGGGGTCTACGCGGCGCTTCGGGAGTGGCTGACCACCAACCACGAGGACCGGTTTGAGCGCTATGAGGTCCGGATAGCTGGGTTAAAAGCGGATTTAGAGGATATTCCCCATATCGAGTCATCCATGCATAGCCATCCCCCGGGGGTTCCGCCCGAGGGCCTGTTGGTCCACCTGGATTCCCAAGCCTTGGGCAAGACCGCCATCGACGTGGTGAACGAGTTGCGGGAGGGGAATCCCAGCATCTGGGTCAGGTCTCCCAACGCCCGCCCGGACGACTATCCAGAGGGCCAGAACTCCTTCGTGATACGCATGCCGACATTAAAAGAAGGCGGCGAGAAGGTCATTGCCCAGAGGCTGCGAGAGATTTTGGGAGATAGCAGTTCTCATTAAGCCCGCCGTAGGCTACTAAACTCGACGATAGAC
>JACZXN010000170.1 GCA_022571575.1 Chloroflexota bacterium
GGCCCCGTCGGATAGCGCCGTGACCGTCTTCCCCGCCGAGGCGCCCCACAACGTTATGTACCACGCCAACGACCCCAGGGACTTCCTGACGGTGTTGGCCGACACCATGTGCACCCTGGGCAACGTTCAGACCTACGTGATGGGCGACACCTTCGTGGTCATCGGCCCGGAACACGCCCGCTTCCTCCACGACGGCGGTTGGCGCAAGCAGGACATCCGCCAGTTCCTTTTCGAGCATGCCAGAAAGCCGGTCCGGGAGATAAAACACGGCGGCCCGCCCCAGGGCGACGCCAACCGCGGCCATTTCTGGCCCCGGTTCGTGGACCCCGACGACGACGACCAGATGGTGCCGATCGTACGGGCGGCGGACCGTATCCACATCATGGTGGCCGGGGGCCGTGGGGGCCCTCATTCGGTCTACCTTCCCGGTTGGGGCTCCCGCCGGGTCACCCTCAAGATCGACCGGCCCTAATGGCGGGTCCCCCGTACCTCGGGCGTTAGCCCAAAGGTGACAATCAAGGAGAAATCATGGTAAGCGCACTTGGATCAGACCTGGCGGCCCGATTGAAGGACCTGGGCCTGCTGTCGCCCATAGACCCCGAGGCCCATTCCCGCTGGAGGGCGGCCCCGCGGTTGGAGACCATCCACGGCAAGGTCGGCGGCTTTCTGGGCAACCGCAAGGCCAACGCCAGCCTGCTGCTCCAAGGAGTGAGGGAGCTTCTGGACAAGGACTTCGAGCTGCGGGACAGTATCGCGCCCGACAAGTATGTTTACTCCCGGCCCGCCGCCGACGACATCATCGACGACCTGGCTTCCCGGTGCGACTTCGTGGTCACCGCCATCGCCGATTGAGGGTCCTGCACCGCGTGCAGTGTGCACGACGCCATGGCGCTGGAGAACCGGGGAATCCCCACCATCGTGATCTGTACCGACCCGTTCTTGGACTCGGCCCACCGCCACGCCAAGGTCTTTGGCCGCGGGGGCTTTCAGCCCCTGGGCGTCCCCCATCCCCTGGGCGGGATAACTCCGGAGGCCGTTTCGAAGCGGGCGTCGGAACTGCATCAGCAGATAATCGACGCCCTGACCACTGGAGAATAACGCGCGGCGAATAACTGAAATATCAGGCGGCAAGCAGGGGTGCTTGCGCCTTTCCATCTATCCGGAGCTAAAGGAGCGGTCAAATGGTCAGAGTAGGCGCGGGAACCCACGTTTACGAGCAGTTGGAAAGCTGGGAGAAGCTGCCCGAGGGCTGGTCCTTGGGGCAGACGGCCATCGTCACCGACTCCCAGGACCGGGTGTACCTGTTCAACCGGGGAGAGCATCCGCTCATCGTTTTGGACCGTGACGGGAATTTCCTGAACTCCTGGGGCGAGGGCCAACTGCCCGACGCCCACGGCATGTTCATCGACGGCGACGATAATCTCTACATGCCGGTCAAGAACAGTCACGTGGTCTTGAAATACCGGCCCGACGGCAACCTCCTGATGACCCTGGGCGAGTGGGACAAGCCCTCCGACACCGGCTGGTCCGGCAACGTCAGCGAACCGGCCAAGCAGGCTGCCGGCCCCTTCAACCGGCCCAGCGACATCGCCCTGGACGGGGCGGGCGACCTGTACATCTCCGACGGTTACGGCAACTCGCGGGTGCATAAATTCAGCGCCGACGGCAAGCTGCTCTTCTCCTGGGGAGAACCGGGCAAGACCGGGCCCGGCGAATTTCACGTCCCCCACGGCGTTTGGGTGCACACCGACGGCCGGGTGTTCGTGGCCGACCGGGAGAATAACCGCATTCAGATCTTCTCCGCCGACGGTGAATACCTGGACCAATGGACCGGCCTGGCCCGGCCCTGCGACATCTACATCGACGCGGACAACGTCCTCTACGTTCCTGAACTGGACGGGTTCATGAGCATCCTCAGCATCGACGGCGATATAATCGCCACCTGGGCCAGCCCCCTGGATGCCGGTTGGGGCAACGGGGCCCACGCTGTCTGGGTGGACTCCCACGGCGATCTCTACGTGAACCAGAACGTGGAGGGACACCGCCTGGTCAAGTATCTACGCCAGTAACCGGAGACGACAGACCATGGGATGAAGGCTCCGGTCCCCCAAACCTTGTCATTCTGAGGCGTCAGCCGAAGAATCCCGTTGCTACCGGGCCGGCACAGAGCAAGAACCAAGCGGCCCCTCGCCACCCTCGGGCTGCCGGCGCCGGGAAATATACCGGAGGTACCCCATGCGGGCCGGATATCAAGTTGGACATGTCGTGCTGCGGGGCACGGTGGACCATCAACAGCAGTGGCAGGACCAACTGGCCCAGTTCCGGGCGGTCCGTGACGCTGGCTTCGACACCTACTGCTTCGGCCACCATTTCCTGATCGACCCCTTCCAGCACTTCCAGCCATGGACGGTGTTGGCCCGGATGGCCGCCGAACCGGGAAACATGACCCTGGCCACGTCGGTCCTGTTGCTGCCCCTGTTGAACCCGGTGGAGGTGGCGGAGCAGGCCGCCACCCTCGACCACATAGCCGAGGGACGGTTCGTGTTGGGCGTTGGCTTGGGCTACCGGGTTGAGGAGTGCGAGGCCTTCGGCATCAAGATGTCGGAGCGGGGCGGCCGCATCACCGAGGCCCTGCAGCTCATGCGGCGGTTGTGGACCGAGGACGAGGTCACCCACCACGGCAAGTATTATCACGTAACCGGGGCCAAGCCCACGGCCCGGCCCTACCAGAAGCCATATCCCAAGGTCTGGCAGGCGGCCATGAGCGGCCCAGCCATCCGCCGTGTGGCGCGCTCCGGCGACATCCTCTACGTGGGCCCGGCCCAGGGGAACGAGTCCATCCGGAAGCAGATCGGCCTTTACCATGCCACCCTGGAAGAGAACGGCCACCAGATACCAGGGGAGATGGTGATCGTGAGAGAGTTTTTCTGCGCCCGGACCCACGAGGAAGCCATCCGGAAGGCGCGGGCCGGATTCGAGACAAAATATAGGGTGTATGCCGAACAGGGGCTCCACGGCTCCGACGATGAACTGGCCAGAAAGGTGACCGGAGACCTGGAAACCCTGATGGATGAGACCTTCGTGCTGGGCAGCCCGGAAGAGTGCCTGGAGCAGATCTCGGAGTACAAGAAGATGGGTTTCACCGACGTTGTCATCCGGTTGTTCTATCCCCAGATGTCCCAGAGCGAGGCGCTGGAGCACATTGACCTGGTGGGACGGGAACTCATCCCGGAGATGCACCGCCTCTAGCCGTACCGGCATGAGGGCAAGCGAAGGACGCATTGGGCGAAGCTGGCATCTGGATAGCGGTGATCTTGGTCGGAGTGCTGGCCCTGGGGGTGCGAGAGTACGCCCGCACCAGCGGGTCGTTTGCCGCCCGGTGGGAGCAGATCAAGATCGCGTTCATGGCCGGCTCCCTGATCCTGTTGGGGGTGACCGCCGCCGTGTTGGCGGTCTTGTTCCTCATTGTCATCGTCCTGGCGGAGATCTGGAAGCCATTGGTGGTGGCTCTGGCCGTGGTTGCGGTGCTGACGGCCTCCGTCATTTGGTTGAAACGCCCCAGGGCGTGAGAGCGCGTCCGTCAGATTGGGTTACACTAGCGCTCTGGTCCGTTGGTTGGGGCCTTTACTCACTTCGTGAATACCGGGTCCCTGGGAGAGTATTTACAGCCACGGCCGGACGAATCATGATTCTCTTCGCCGCCCGTCGACCGGCAGCCCCAGATAAATAGAGACATCTAGGAGCGAGTTTTGGAAGTTGGAGTGATTTTCCCCCAGACCGAGATCGAGCCCGATCCGCTGGCCATCAAGGACTTCGCCCAGGCCGCCGAGGGGATGGGCTATTCCTACATCTTCATCGCCGACCACGTGCTGGGCGCGGACCCGGCCCATCATGATTTCCCCGCTCTGCGGACCTACAACCATCGGTCGGTGGTCCACGAGACCATGACGCTGATGGGTTATCTCTCGGGCATCACGGAACGGGTTGGCCTGGCCACCGGCATACTGATACTGCCCCAACGCCAAACGGTGCTGGTGGCCAAGCAGGCGGCCGAGGTGGACGTGCTTTCCGGCGGACGGTTGCGCCTGGGCATCGGCGTGGGCTGGAACACCGTGGAATACCAGGCCCTGGGTGAGGACTTCCACAACCGGGGAGCGCGCAGCGCCGAGCAGATCGAGGTGATGCGGGCGCTCTGGACCCAGGACGTGGTGGACTTCCACGGCAGGTGGCACAACATCAGCCACGCCGGTCTCAACCCCCTGCCCATCCAGCGGCCCATCCCCATCTGGCTGGGCGCGGGCAGCTCCCAAAGTCCCACACCTCCCGACTCCGTGCTGAAGCGGGTGGCCCGCTTGGCCGATGGCTGGTGCCCCAACTTCAATCCCGACGAAACGGGCCGCGCCATCGTGGCAAAGGTCCACGGTTTCATGAAGGAGATGGGCCGGGACCCCAAGGCCCTGGGGTTGGACGGCCGGCTCCGCACCAGCGGCAAGCAACCTGAAGACTGGATGGACGAGGCCAAGGCGTGGCGGGAGTTGGGCGCTGGTTACCTGTCCATCGAGAACCGTCAGGGCGGCTTGAAGACCGCCGGTGAGCACATCGAAGCCATGCGCCGTTTCAAAGAGGCCACCGGATTCGAATTTTAGGCCTGGCGGGATTCTATGGGGCGCGGCCGATGGCATGGTTCGCGCTCAGAGACCCGGACTTTGAAGCCAAGGCGGCGTAGATCCGCCTTCTTACGTCTTTCCGGTGAAGGCCGGGACCCAGGATGGGGGCCACAGAGTGTTTCCCCACGCTCGGTTGTACCCAAATCGGGCAGGTTTCAAACCTGCCCCTACGACACGGCTTTGCCTAGGGACGGTTCCGGGATACCACCATATCTTTGTAGGGGCGGGTCTGTGACCCGCCCTGGTTGAAATTAGACAACCCCTTTAATGGATGTCGGGCTATGTTGCGACTCCCGCGGGAACACTGATGGACGTGGACGCCCGTAGGGGCATCCCGATTC